>NZ_FYEY01000002.1 GCF_900187385.1 Streptomyces sp. 2114.4 | reverse complement strand
GGGGCATTGCCCGACCTCGACATCACCCAGTACGACGTAACCGGCTCATTGGGCCGGCACCGCGTGCTGGACCCCCGCAGCCTTGCCTACCGCCGCCCGTACGCCGGCGCGACTATCCGCACAGTGGAGTGGGCACCTCGGGTTCCCGTGCTCGACCAACAGAATCTCCTCGCGCAGCGCATCCACACCTCACAGATGTTCGACGGGGTCCAGGACGTGGACGCGCTCGGCAGCTGCACCGCCAATGCTGCCACCGCCTGCCTGTCCGTCCTCCTCAGCCACGACGCATGCGCCAAGGCAGGCCTGGACACCACCGACGCCGTCGCCGCCGAGCGCTTCGCCATCCAGCTATACGCCGACGCCACCAAGGCCGACCAGTGGCTCGACTACACCTGGCCCTCGGATGACTGCGGATCCTCCGGCCTCGGCGTCGCCAAGGCACTCCGCCGACGCGGGCTCATCGACCAGTACGGCCACGCCAAGACCGCAGAAGAGCTGTGTGCACTGCTCCAGACCGGCCCGGTCCTGATGGGCATGCCCTGGCATCAGGCGTTTTTCGAACCGGTCTCCTCCCTCGCGCTGCTGGACGAGATCCCTCACTGGCAGGACTCCCCGGTCGCTGGCGGTCACGAGGTCTGCATCACCGCCATCGAGTCCGTCGCCGAGGTCGAGGGCGACATCGCCTACGAGCACACCGTCCTCCGCGTCAGAAATTCCTGGGGGTCCTGGGGCGACAACGGTTCCTTCCGCATGTCCCTGGCCGTCTACCAGGCCCTTCGCTCCGAAATCGACCTCATCCAGCCGCGCCTCGACTCCAGGAGCCAGTGATGCCGCGCGCAAAGCACGAGCCCGACGAAGAACACACCGCCACGGACACAGCTGAAGCCCCAGAAGAAGCACCGGAGCCCGAGCAGCCCCAGGCCACCGAGCCGGACGCGGACAACGACGACCTGTACGAGCCGTTCCCCGGATCCGCCTTCTTCCACGGCGGCCGCAGCAGCGAAATCGTCGGTGCGATGGGCCGCCGCCTCGAGCAGGAAGGCCACGCCCCCGAAGGCGTCCGCCTCGGCCAGGACTGGACGAACGCCCACAAGCGGGCCTTCGCCGCCCACCAGCACACGCTGCGCCCCAAGGAGGGCGGCGACGTCTCCGGCATCCCAGACGAGGTCGCCTGGCGGGCGCTCCGGGTTCCCCGAGTAAGCCCGCGATGACCGGACACGGCGTCACCTTCACACCCGGAGAGACGTACGTCCCTCTTTCCGCCCAGCACCAAGGACAGATGATGGCCACCTGTAGAGGAATCGACGTCTCCGCCTACCAGGGCACCCAGAACTGGACCGCCCTCAAGGCGGACGGGATCGCCTTCGCCTTCGCCAAGGCTTCCGAGGGACAGAAGGGCCGCGACGCGCGGTTCGCCACGCACATCAAGGGCATCAAGGCCGCGGGCCTGGTGCCGGGTGGGTATCACTTCGCGTGGCCCAATCAGGACCCGAAGCTGGAGGCCGCGAACTATATAGCCGCGGTCAAGCCGTACGCGGGAAAGGGCTTCACGCACTGGCTGGACTTGGAGCGCTACTCCGACGGCCGCAACTACCGCGGGAAGACCGCGGCGCAGATCAAGACGTGGGTGCAGACCTGGCTGTCCCTGGTGCAGACCGCGTTTCCTGGGCAGCGTGTCGGCGTCTACACGTCCGCGGATGACCTGAAGAACGGGCACATCCCGGCCGGAACGCCGCTGTGGTACCCGGCGTACCCGTGGGGCGCGGCTGCGTACTCCAAGGCGGAGGCCGCTGCGAAGCCGAAGCCGTCCGGCTGGTCGCCGATGATCTGGCAGTTCACCAGCCAGCCCATGGACCGCTCCATCTGCTACCTGTCCGCGTCCGCGCTGCGTGAGTGGGCCGGCGGGGAGTCCTCCAAGCCAACCAAGCCGACCCCGAAGCCCACGTACGAGCCGTTCCCCGGCGCCTCCTGGTTCAAGCTCGGCCGGAAGTCCCCGATCGTCGCCGCGATGCACAAGCGCCTCGTCGCCATGGGCTGCAACCACTACAAGTCCAGCAAGAACACCGACGTCATCGGCTCCGGCGACATCGCCTCCTACGAGGCCTGGCAGCGGAAATGTGGCTACAGCGGGGCCGCCGCCAAGTGGCCGCCCGGAAAGGCCAGCTGGGACAAGCTCCACATCCCGAACGTCTGAACCCTGCACGACCCATCCTCCTCGCAAAGGAACCCTCATGAAGATCTTCGGAAGAGAGCCAGCGGCGCTTCTCACGCTGGTGGCTGTCCTAGTCAAGATGCTCGCCGCGTTCGGCATGGATGTGTCCTCTGAACAGCAGGCCGTCGTCAACGCGGTCGCCGCAGCAGCTGTCGGCGTCGCCGTCGCGTACACGGTGCACGACGGGCTGGGCGCCGCACTCCTCGGCTTCGTCCAGGCAGTCGTCGCCCTCGCTGTGGGCTTCGGACTCGACTGGTCCGCTGAGAAGCAGGCCGTCGTCCTGTCCGTTGCGGCCGCCGTCGTCGCGATGTGGGACCGCACCCAGGTGACCGCGCCGGTATCCGCTGCCGCCCTCAAGCGGCCTGTCACCCCGGTCTCCTGACCCACTTACACACCCTTCGGAGCACGACATGGCCGATGAGCCGTCTCTGGGAGAGCTGGGGCGGCTCATCCAGGCCCTTCGGGGTGATATCCGCGATGACATGGCGCAGATCAACGCCCGGCTGGACCGCATGGTTTCCACCGACGTCTACACGGTCGAAAAGGCCGGGCTGGTCAAAGAGATCGCCGACCTGGCCAAGGACGTCGAAGGCCTTGCGGCGCAGCGGAGTCAGGACGCTGAGCGGGTCACGCAGACCCGCCGGTGGATGGTCGCTTCTGTCATCATCCCCCTGATCGGCATCGTGCTCCCACTGATCATGATGCTGCGAGGAGCCGGAGCATGAGCCGGGCACAGGCACGCAAGGAGCGGCGCCGAGGCGACTACCTGGCGGCGGCTGGAGCGATAGCCGCCGCCGTTGCGCTGGCCGCCATAGTGACGGGATTTCTGGTCTTGTCCCGTCAGTTGACGGCGGCGAATCAGGCCCGGGATCAACTGGCCGCTCAGGTGCAGGCACTGGGAGCTACGCCGGTTGCGGGCCCACCAGGGTCACGGGGAGGACCGGGAGACATCGGCCCCTCGGGCCCACCCGGGCCAAGCGGGCGCCCTGGCAAGGCGGGTGATGACGGGACGGATGGCCAGGACGGGCGGCCAGGCGCCACGGGACCTCCTGGCAGCGACGGATCCGACGGGCCCCCAGGCCCCGCAGGCGTGGATGGATCAGATGGCTCGGACGGAGCGAAGGGCGCCGACGGATCCGATGGGGCACCCGGCCCGACAGGACCTCCAGGGCCAGCCGGCCCACAGGGGGAGCGCGGCGAGAAAGGCGAAAAGGGCGATCCGGGCGAGGCAGGGGCTTCGTGCCCGGACGGCTATTCACCGCAAGTGCCCAGCTACGACCCGGACGCGCTGGTGTGCCGCCGAGATGGCGCGCCTGACCCGACGCCGGAACCCACCCCGACCAACAAGGGCGCGGGCGACAGGCTGCTCGGCTTGGCGCCGGATCGTAGAAGGTACTGACAGGAGAATGCGATGACCATCGTTCGGGGCAAGCTCCTCGATCTACCGGACCCGACGCGGGTGCAGATCACCGCGGTCCTCGTCGACCTGGCGGGGGAGAGGGCCGTCGGATACGTCGCCACCGCGCAGGGGGAGGTCACAGGGCAGGACACGGCCACCCCCGACGAGGATGGGCTGTGGGAGCTGGACCTGACGCCGAACGCGCAGATCACCGCGGATGCTGGCGACACGGCCTGGGCGATAACCGAGGGCCGGGCACTGGATGGCACCCCGAACACGACGTACGTGGTGGTGCCGGAGTCCGACGAGCCGTGGTGGCTCGGCGACGTGCGGATCGCGCTGTCGGGCGCGCCGTTGGGCGCGGGGACGATCGTGTACGTGCCGGGCCCCGAGGGCCCGCAGGGCGAGGTCGGCCCGACGGGAGCCACGGGCCCCGCCGGGCCGACCGGCGCCACAGGGGCACAGGGACCGCAAGGCGAGCAGGGCCTGCAGGGCGAGCCGGGAGCAACAGGGGATGCCGGCCCCCAGGGCGATCCGGGCCCCGCGGGAGCAACCGGCCTGCAGGGGGCCACCGGCGCGACGGGTCCTGCCGGGCCGAAGGGCGACACCGGAGACACCGGTCCTGCAGGGCCAGCGGGAGCCGCTGGCGCCCAGGGCCCCAAGGGTGACCAAGGCGACGTCGGCCCTGCAGGGCCCCAGGGTGCGACGGGCAGTACGGGCCCGACGGGAGCAACCGGGCCGACCGGGGCGACAGGCCCGAAGGGCGACAAGGGCGATCCGGGCGACCCGGCCACACTGTGGCGCCGCCGCGACCTGCCGGACCCGGTGGTGGCCGACAGCCTGTACACCGGCAGCGCCCCGACCATCAGCACCGCGCAGACGACGACGCCGACCACCGGCTACATCAAGTACGCGCCTCCGCTGGTGGCCCTGTCCGGCTCGGACGTGACCGGCCCGTACGCCTACGCGGGCGCGGGCAACTTCGCGATCGGCGCGTCCAGCCCCGACACCAACTACGTCCTCCCGACCAGCAAGTACCCGAACACCTACAGCAGCGGCCAAGGAATCTGGTCGGTGGAGTTCGGGACGGACGCCCAGGTCTTCCAGCTGCGGTTCAAGTACATCTCCAGCTCGACGATGTACCGGCTGTCGATCGATGGTCGGAAGGTTACCGACCTGATGCAGTCCAGTGGCGGGACGACGGCGGGCTCCGGGCACATGCTCACCGTCGACCTTGGTAGCGCTGCGCCGCGCAGGGTCCGCCTGGACTTCTACACGATGCCGTTCGGCGGGGTGTACCTGCCTCCGTCGGCGACGATGTGGAGGGTGCCGCTGCAGGGGGGCCGGCTGATGGTCCTCGGCGACTCCATCAGCGACGGCTCGGCGCAGAACACCGGGGCGGGCGCGGGCACGTGGTTCGCACGGGCGGCCCGGCTGCTGGGCGCGACGGATGCGTGGGAGCAGGGGAGGGGCGGGACCGGCTACATCACGCCCGGCTCGTATGCGACGTTCGGGGATCGTGTGGCCGCGGACGTGGTGGCGTGGGCCCCGACGCGCCTGGTGATCTGGGGTGGGTACAACGACAACACGGGCAGCCAGTCGTCGATCGGCACTGCGGCAGCGTCGCTGTTCTCCGCGGTGAAGAGCGGTCTGCCCGCGTGCCAGGTGCTGGTGATTGGGTGTTGGGCGCCGACGGCGAGTCCGGCTGGGTCGATCACTAACACGGACGCGACGTTGCGGACGCAGGCGGCCGCGGCGGGGTTCCCGTTCGTGTCGCCGATCACGGGCAGCGTGTACGACGCGACGGGCACGTTGATCACGACGCAGGGGGCGTGGATCACGTCGGGGAACGCAGCGTCCTACGTGGGTGGCGACAACGTGCATCCGACGGATGCGG
Source organism: Streptomyces sp. 2114.4 (assembly GCF_900187385.1). Classification (NCBI taxonomy): domain Bacteria; kingdom Bacillati; phylum Actinomycetota; class Actinomycetes; order Kitasatosporales; family Streptomycetaceae; genus Streptomyces; species Streptomyces sp. 2114.4. The sequence goes on along the minus strand of NZ_FYEY01000002.1, from coordinate 86,558 downwards.
GCCATGTGTATCTGTCGCGGCGGATTGTGGCTGCGTGGCGGGAGGTTCTGGCCCCGTGACCGGTGTCCTATAGTTTTGGGAAGTAAATAACAGGACTAAGCGCTTCCGCTTGCTTCACCTCCTGACCTGCCGCTTTGCGGCCCGCACGCAACACGGAAGGCCCCAACGCCTGGCTGGCGCGGGGGCCTTCGTGATCTGCCCTGTACGGCAGATGCCCTCCCGCTAGACCCGGGAGGGCATGGCTACTTTGTCGGTTGGTGCGGCGGCCCTATACGAGCACTGTGCCGGGATCGAACCGGTCATGGGCCAGTACCTGCCAGATCTCCCAGGCGGTGCTGGTGTGGCCGGTACCAGCCGATGTCCCACTGGCGGCCCAGAAGGGGCGCAAGCCCAGCATCTCCGACGTCGGACGCCAGCATCCTTCTGCATGCGTCTCGGGGTACGCAGTGTGGTTGAAGTTCCCGGGTCCGTACAGGTGACCGCAGCACCAGATGCGCCAGTCAATGACGCGGTGTTCGGTGGGGACCCGACGGCGGGTCATCACGTCCTGGTAGTGGGCGTGGATGACGTGCTCGCCGTGCGCCTTGGCGGCGTCGAGGTTGGAGTACGTGTTCAGCGTCTGGTCGAACCGCTGCACGCGCCAGACCGACGTGCTGGTGATCACCATGGTCGGTGTCCTCACTGCTCGGTGGTGCGGTCGGCCAACTCGTCGTTGATGGCCTGCTGGGCCTCGGTCAGTGTCATGGCGTCGTCGCCGGGCTGGGCGTGGACGATCTGCGGGTTGTTCTCGTCGGTCCAGTCGACGTCGTAGCGGCGCTGCTCGGGCATGGTCAGTTCTCCTTGTCGGGGTGGTTCTTGCGGGTGTGGTTGCGGACGCTGGCCGGGGCTCCCATGTAGTCGCAGTGCGCGCACGTCGTCCAGGCTCCCGCTTCGACGGCGGCGTGGCTGACGGAGTGCTGGGGGCCGTAGCCGTGGGCGTGGAGGAACTCGGGTACGGAGCCGCCGTATTTGAGGGCGATGAGGGCGGATTCGGCGGCCTTGTCGTGGCCGGCGGCGAAGAACTTGCCGAGGCCGACTTCTTTGCCGCAGCCGCACCAGCAGTTGCCGGTGGGGATCAGGCGGGGCTTCTTGCCGCTCATCGGTCAGTTCGCCTCTTCGACCTTCGTGATCTCGAAGCCGAACGGGAGGTCGCTCCCGGCGTCGTAGACCATCGCCTTGACGTCCTTGGCGGAGAGCTGGTCGTCATCCTCGGTCTCGATCTGCATGACGAGCGTGTACACCTTCATGACTGCTCCTTCGGTCTGCCTATCTCGTACACCCAAGGTACCAAGGCAAAGATGTATGTCAAGGGTTCAATCCAAGGATTCAGTTCGACGTGGGGAGGCTAGATGGCGATCTGGCGCCAACGACCGCCGAGCTTAGGATCGATCCAGGCGAAGAAACGGCAGTGCGCCTCCGGTTGGCGGTGTCGGGACACCAACTCGCCTCGCCCCAGATACTCTCCTGATATCCCGGCCGTCGAAGAGGAGCATCCGTGCCGCGTCCCAGCCGAACACTCGTCACTGTCCTTGAGCACCTTCTCCTCGGTATCGCTCCGCCTGCTGGTTCGGCTGCCGCGATGGCTGTGCAGATCCGGCGTGCCGGAACCTGCTTCGCCCATCAGCCAGTTGCTGACATCGATTGCGTTCCTGTGCGGTTCGCCCGGTGCGCCGGCTGTGATCGCGGGTTGGTGCTTGGGGCGTCGGGTGAGTGGGAGGTCCTGAAGCCTTCGCCGGCTTCTTGTCGGGGGGAACACCTACCTGATCTTGCCTCTGATTCCCGATAAGCTCACATATGCCCTTCAAGCCGAATGAGCCGATAGGTGACTTGGAGTGGGTCGACGTCTTCAGATGCCAAGCCTGCTTCAAGGATGCGGAGTTCCTGAGCATCGACAACGCCGAGCCCGGTGAGCCGTCCGACTGGGCGCCGTGGGGCTGGGTGCACCTGGAGGAAGCCGACCATCGCGTGGTCCCGCCCGAAGAGGTCGCTCACTGGGGCACCGATCCGTCTGGCTCCGGTTAATGTTCCTGACCCGTAGCTAGCATTGCCTTCCACGGCAGACACTGCCTCCCCCGTACGCTCCGTCTCATGAGAGAACAGCGCCTGCCGGTGACCATTGACGGATACGTGCCAGGGCAGTTGCAGCAGAGGTGGTGCAAGGAGTGCGGCACCCCGGACGGCTGGTACCTCCCTTTCACCAAGGCGGCGGCCAACCCTGATCCCGAGGGGCTGCCGGCTTTCGCTGCCCTAGGGTGCTATGGCTGCAACGCGCGGAGTGCGGCTCGGGCGGAAGCTCGCGCCGGTGCCGCTTGGAACGCCTCGGCGGAGAATCGCTCCTGACGAAGATTCGGACACGTCCTCCGTATCCGGGGATTCCATAACAGCGATTATGGAGAATCGCTGTTAGCGTCAAGGTCATGAGCACTCAACAGCTTCCTCTGCACGCGAGGTACCGAGAGTTCGAGGGCCCCATCGCCGCGTACAAGCTCGCAACCGGCGACTGGACGTCGCAGATGAGCCAGAACCTCCGCTCAGCCTTCGCGGCCGCCGAGCGGCGGGGCCCGGTCATTGCGCGCATGGACTACCGCTGTCCCCACTGTCACGCCGAAGTGTCCACGGTCGAGACGGAGTCGATCCTCGCCTACGAGGACGCCGACTTCACCCACATCCGGGAAGCCGCAGGGGTTGCGCAGCTCATCAGCATGAGCCCATGCGGTCACTCCTTCCGTCAGGAGTTCGCAGCATGACCAACCGGATGCAGCCGTGACCGGGACCGATCTGGAGGTGGTCGACGCCGAGCTGGTGGACGACGATCGCCTCCCCGCCGTAGCCACCGACACAGGCGTCCAGCAGCGCGCACCGCTCCCACACGAGCAACTCCGCGATCTCTTCCTCCTGTCCAAGGCCAACACCAACACCCGCGACGCCTACCGCCGCGACCTCGGCGAGTGGTTCACGTTCTGCGCCACCCTCGGCGGCGACCCTCTCGCGGCTGAGCAGCACCACTGCGACCTGTGGCGCGAGCACCTCCTCCACGGCCGGCACCACACCCGGTACGGCATCAAGGACGGCTTCCCGCCCACCACTGTCGCCCGCCGTATGTCGGGGGTGTCCTCCTTCTACACGTACTGCGTGCGCAAGCACCGCGCCCTGGTGGACGAGAACCCCTTCCAGTACGTCGAACGGCCCATGGTCGATGACGAGTCGGCGACGCAGAGCCTCAACCTCGACGAGGCCCGCAGGCTCCTCGACGTGGCGGAGGCGTCCGGGCTGCGGGCCTACGCGCTGATCGCCGTGCTGCTCCACTGCGGTCTGCGGGTTTCCGAGGTGTGCGCCGCCGACTGCACCGACCTCGTCCGCAAGAACGACGGCCCCGCGATCCGGGTGAAGCGCAAGGGCGGCAAGAAGCAGAACATCGACCTGCCCGACCAGGTAGACACTGCCCTCAAGGACTACCGCGGCGAACGGCGCGGGCCCCTGTTCCTCGGCGACAAGGGCGCCCGCATAACCCGTCAGCAGGTCGCCTACCTCCTCAAGACACTCCTTGCCTCCGCCGGCCTGGATACGGGGGTGACGCCGCACGGCCTGCGGCACACCGCGGTCACTTTGCTGCGGGACGCCGGGCAGGACATCGAGGACGTCGCTGACCTGGTCGGGCACGCCAGCCTCAACACCACGAAACGCTACGACCGGGGACGTGGCCGGCGGGCGACGGTTGAGGCCCTGGCAACGGCCCTGTCAGGGGAGACTGTGCCCGAGGTCGATGCTGCCCTGGTGCGGGCGGTGGCGGCCGCGCTGGGTGCTGATCCGTCGTCGGTGGACCCGGCGGCGGTGGCGCGGGTGATGGCGCAGCAGCAGAGAGGGGAGTAGGCGTGGCAGAGCAGGGACCACCGGCGATCCGACGGCTGGAGAGCGTGGTGGAGCGGGTGGCGCCGCGGGACCCGGACCGGTGGGAGGCGCGGCCGGCGTTGAAGCGTGGCCGGCTGGTGTCCCCTTCGCGGGCGCGGCAGTTGCGGGCGACGGTGCGGCAGCTGGGCTTGGCGGTGGGGCATGAGGGGATGCCGGAGGGCTGCGGCCGGTCGGTGAAGCGGCTGCTGGCCGCGGAGTCGGTGGACGTGTTCTTGGAGTTGGCCAGCGAGGGCGCGTTCCGGGACCCGGACAAGGCGAAGCTGTTGGGAAAGCCGCTGCCGTGGTCGACCCGGGCGATGCTGCGGGACTGCATCGTCATCCTCGGCGAGGAGGTCGGGGTGCAGGTGGTGGCGCCGCGGGTGTACCGGGAGCGGCTGGACCTGGCGCCGGTGGCGGAGGCTGCGCAGCTGGAGGCGGTGTACGAGCGGCTGGTGTGGCTGTCGGGTGACGCCCCGGTGGACGCCTTGATGGCGCGGTCGTTGGCGTGTGCCGGGCTGGTGCTGGATTCGCGGATGCGCTCGGGTGACCTGGCTACTCGCCGGGTGGAGCATGTGCACCTCGACGAGGGCGATCCGTGGGTGGAGGGGGTGTGGACTCCGCAGGGCTGGGGCCGGGCCCGTGCGGAGCCGGCGGTGTTGTCGCCCGGGACGGTAGCGGCGTTGGGGCGGTGGCTGCGGTTCCGTGACGAGCTGGTGGCTGGACTGGAGGGGTCGGATCACGGCATGTTGTGGGTGACGGTGCAGAGGATGGGCCGCCTGGTTGGGGGTGTGGGGCAGACGTACGAGGCGGGCATGCCGTTGAGGGCGCAGGGCCTGCGGATGGGGTTCAGTGCGGGCATGGCGCGGCTGAACGGGGTGTTGGCGGCGCGGTGGAAGGGGCCGGGTCCGTGGTCTCCTTTGCCGCTGAGGGTGGAGCAGTGGCGCCGCGGGGTGGAGTGGGCGCAGGAGCAGGCGGCCGGGCGTCAGTAGACCGGGGCGCCCCACACGTCTGGGGTATCGCCGCAGCACGCCGGGCACATGCAGCGGCAGGTGCTGGCGCGCCCCGTGCATCGACTTCGGATGCCGTCACAATCCCCTTCTGCACCCTGGCACCGGTCGCCGGGTTCAACGTATTCGAAGGGGCCGAAGGGGTCTTTGTCCTGGTCGTAGTACGCGGGGCTGGTCAAGGTTGGCTCCTCACGTGCCGGGGATGGTGTCCTGGTCGACGTGCTCGGTGCGCGGGTCGCGGTTGCGGGTCTCGGGGTCACAGACGGGCCCGTATCCGCGCTTGCGGGATTCCGGGTCGGTGAGTTCGTGGTGGCAGCCTGCGCCGCGGCACCAGATGCGGCTGCGTCCCTGCTCGGGGATGGGCAGGGACGGTTGCTGCGGGCGGGACGTCACGGGGCGGTCCGCCCCGACGATCGCGTCTGGGGGGCCTTCTGTTGGACGAGCCCCCACCACGTGAAGGACATGCCGACTGCTGAGATGGTGGCCAGAAGCGCGGTTCGGGTGAAGCCTGCGAATCCGGCGGCGAGGGCGAGCGTCAGCATGGTGAGGGCGAACCAGGCGGCCGCACCCTTCAGGTTGATGCGCCGTTTCAGGTAGAGCGTGATGTCGGTGCCGATGCTGACAATGCTCAGGACGAAGACGGTGGCGTAGGCGCCCATGGTCAGTTCTCCTTGCCGACTCGGGTGGAGGCGGTACGAATGACTCGGAGGCTGGCGAGGTTGGTCTCGTCGTCGTAGGTGACGTAGCCGTTGGGCCGCTGCCAGACGTGGACGCCGTCGCCCTTGTTGATGCGGACGAGCTGGTCGCGGCCGTCGTGAACGATGTCGCCGAGCTGCCAGCCGGGCTCCAGGACCTGGAGGGTGAGGGCTCCCGGCTCGCCGAGGGATTCGATGTAGACACCTCCGGTGGTGCGGAGGGTGCCGGAGTCGAAGGACTCGATGGTGTCCTCGATGACGATGCGGACCCTCGATCCAGCGGTGGGGTGTGCGGTCATGTGCCTTCTCCTTGTGGGGTGGTGAGGTCCGCGGGTACACTGTCCGCGTTGTACGCGGCGCGTGTTCAGGCCACCACCCGGTTCGGGGCGGTGGCCTTCGTCGTTCCTGGGGTCAGGCAGTGGAAACGATGGTGCAGCCGCTCAGCGGCACCTCCGCCCCGCACGTCTGGCACCAGAACTCGTCGACCTCGTCGCCAGCGGAGACCTTGCGACCGTCGGTCCACGCGGCGACGCGGGAGCACTGGGGGCACTCATACAGCGTCTGCCGGTCCGTGGTTCCGCTGCCGACGTAGCTCTCCAGGGCAGTCAGGGCGGCCTGACGCTCCAGCAACACCGGGTAGGCGTGGGTCTTTCGATCCACGGCGGCGACGATTCCTGCTGCGTACAGGTCGATCAGCAGAGCTCGGGCGGTTTCGAAGCCGATGCTGATGCCGTGGTCCTGGTTGATGCGGCGCATCAACATCGACGGGGAGCCGTGCCGAATGTTCTCGGTAACCAGGCTCGTGGCAATGCGGAGTAGGTCCAGGGTCTTGGGCTGGGAGGTTGTGGCCATGCGGATTCTCCTTTGGGGGCTGTTCTTTGATGGTGTCGCGGTTCGGGGCGGGTGTTGCCTGTCAGGCGGTCTCCAGGGCGGTGATGCGGTCGAGGCGGAAGGAGCGGGCCGCGTCGCGGAGGAAGTCGTGGGCGCGGACGTACAGGTAGCCGGCCTTGCTGCGTCGGACCTGCTCGGGGCGGATGTCCCGGATCGACGCGGTGCCGTCTTCCTTGACGTAGGCGATGCGGACGGTGCGGCCGGTGTCGGCGGCGTAGCGGAGGAGGCCAACGAGTCCGCAGGCGGCTGCCAGGAGGGCGTGGCCTGTGGCGTGTGCGGCTCGGATGGCGCGGCGGGTGTGTCGCATTGGGGCGCTCCTCGGTAGGACGTAACCCCACACTACATTGAACCTGGTGTTAAGCAAACAGGTTCGTGTACTGTGGTTCCAGAACACCGCACCAACCTGTTAGCCCAACCCAAGGTAGAAGGAGGAAACTGGTGGCACGAGACAAGCGCCCGCCCGGCCGCACCGGCCGGACCGCGCCACCGAGAGGACCACGCCCTGTGCCACTGCACCGCAACGACCAACGCACCAAAGCCAATATTCAAGCCGCCGCAGACGCCCTCCGCGCGGCAGGAGAACCCGAATACGCCGACACCGTCGACGGCCTCCTCACCCCCAGCGGCGCAGCGTTCATCAAGCGCCTCTACGCCGAACGCGTCCCCACCCCCATGAACGTCTACATGCCGGAGGTCGAACGCGACCACGTCCGCAAGGCAGCCGAAGAGGCTGGCGACAACGTCAGCGCCCTCGGCGACCAGGGCCTGTACGAGTTCATCCACGGCAAGTTCCGCCCCGGCCCCTACGCCAGGGCGGCAGCCCGAGTCACCTCCGCCGGCGACGAACGCACCCTCAGCCTCACCGTCGACAAGCGCCTCAAGGACGAGGCCACCAACCTCATCAAGAACCCGGACTTCGTTCGCGAGCTCGGATGGAAGCCCCGCGGCGCCGCCATGGTGGTGCGGCTCTTCCTCCAGCAGCAGTACCCGATGTTCGGGGACGTCGACCCGGCCGAGGTGTACAAGGCGCACGAGGCCGGCGCGTCGGTGGAGGAGATCACCGAGCGGTTCGGTCTCAACCAGGGCGCCGTGGAACTCCTCGTTGAGCCGCGCCAGGGTCTGTCGCCGGTGGATGAGGCGGAGATCGTCCGCCGCTATGACGCGGACCCGCAGGCGATCGTCCCGTGGGCGCTGTCCCAGGAGTTCGGCGTCCATTACGTGACGGTGACTCGCCTGCTGAACCGGCTCAGCTCCAAGCGCGGTAAGGACTCGCCGAGCAGCTAGCCGCTCCCTGCGGGGCGCGGCCTGGACGCCGACACCAGACGCGCCCCGCACTTCACAACCTGATACCTGGAGAACCTCACATGGCGAACACGCAGGCCCCCGCAACCGCGGAGGGCCCCACCCAGCACACCCAAAACCAGGCCCCCCGCTTCACCCCCGTCCAGCTCCGCATGCTGCACAAGGGCATCGCCGGCAACCGCGTCTGCCATACGCAAGGACAGTCCTACGTCGAAGCCTGGGACGTCCGCCGTCACCTGATCCGCATCTTCGGCTTCGGCGGCTTCTCCATCGAGACGCTTTCCCTGGACCTGGTGTCCCAGCAGGAGATCAAGCCGGGCCGCTGGACCGTCGTCTACCGCGCCCAGGTCCGCCTCACTGTGTACGCCGCCGATGGCCGCGAGATCACCCACTTCGAAGACGGCGCGGCCGGCGACGCCATCAACCAGCCGAAGCTGGGCGACGCCCACGACATGGCGATGAAGACGGCCCTGTCCCAGGCCCTCAAGCGGTGCGCGGTCAACCTCGGCGACCAGTTCGGCCTGGGCCTGTACAACGGCGGGAAGTCGGACGCGGTGGTGCACTTCTCGGCACCGCACCCGCCGAACGAATGGCAGAAGGACACGGAACCGCAGCCCGAGCCGGTCGATCCGCCCGTCCAGCCCGAGCCGGAGCCGGACGCAACTCAGGACGCGTCCGTCCCTGCCGAAGGTCGCGGTGCCGAGCAGGCGCCGCCAGCCAGCGAGTCGCCGGATCCGGTGGCCGGCGCGATCCTCGCCAAGTTCTACGAGCAGGCCAAGGAGAACTGGCAACGCCCCGACGTCCTCACGCAGATCAAGGAGGGCGCCCGGCAGAAGGGTGTCCTCGGCATGGAGGTCCCGGGGCTGGCGCCGGAGCGGAAGCCGATGCCGTTCGAGCACTTCCTTGACGCGCTCATCGCCCGCGCGACTGCCGCCAACCGCGAAAGGAACGCCGCCTGATGTACCGCAACGACAACGACGCTTTGACCGTCATGGACTGGTTCTGCGGGGCCGGCGGCTCCTCCCAGGGCGCGCACGCCGTGCCTGGCCTGAGGGTGGCCCGAGCGGCGAACCACTGGGAGCGGGCGATCGAGTCGCACGCCGCGAACTTCCCGGACGCCGACCACTACCGCGGCGACATCCGCAAGGCGCCGGTGTGGGCGTGGCCGGTCACCGACATCTTCTGGGCGTCTCCGGAGTGCACCAACTGGAGCGTGGCCAAGGGCAAGAAGCGGGACTTCGTCAACGCGATGCAGGGCGATCTCCTCGACCTGTACGCCGCGATCGAGCAGAGCAAGTTCGAGGCCGACGACGAGGGCGGCCCGACGCTGGAGGAAGAGTCCCGGGCGCTGATGGAGGAGGTGCCGCTGTACCTGCGGGGTGTCATAGAACGCGGCGGCCTGGTCAAGGCCGGCATCGTCGAGAACGTCGTGGACGTGCGGTCGTGGGACCAGTGGGACCGGTGGATCGGCGAGATCCACAAGATGGGCTACCGCACCCACATCATCGCCCTGAACAGCATGCACGCCGACCCCCGCACCGTTCACCGGGCCCCGCAGTCCCGTGACCGGCTGTACGTCGGCTACTGGCACGAGTCGCTGGGCCGCACGCCTGACTGGGACAAGTGGCTGCGGCCGCGGGCCTGGTGCGAGACGTGCGACGAGTGGGTGCGGGCCGTGCAGTCGTGGAAGCGCCCTGGCGTCGACATGGGTCGTTACCGCCAGCAGTACGTCTACCGCTGCCCTCACACCACGTGCCGCAACAGCGTGGTGGAGCCGGATGCGCTGCCCGCGCTGGCTGCGATCGACTGGTCGATCCCCGGCCAGCGCATCGGCGACCGGGCCCGGCCCCTGGCGGACAAGACCCTCGCCCGGATCAAGGCCGGACTGGAGCGGTTCGCCACCCCGGTGCCGATGATGGTTCCCGCGGGCGGGACATGGCGCAACGACGCGTCAAGCGTGCTGGATCCCATGCCGACCCGCACCACCCGCGAGAACGACGCGCTCGCGGTGCCGCCGCTGATGGTGCCCGTCGAAGGACGAGACGGGAAGTCTGCGACCTCGGCGGCCCTGCCTTTGCGAGCGCAGACCACCCGCAACGAAACGGGATTGGCCTGGTTGCCGTTCGTCGCAGAGTTGCGCGGCGGCGGATCAGTCGCCCGCTCCGTCTCCGAGGCCCTCGCCACCGTGTGCGCCTCTGGCAACCATCACGGCCTGGTCACTCCGGACAGCATCACCGAGCACCTCCTGGTCCCGTACTACGGCAACGGCGCCGCCCGGCCCGTCACCGCCCCTGTGGGTGCCCTGACGACTCGGGACCGGTACGCCCTGGTGAACGGCCAGCCGGCCATCGAAGATGTGCGGTTCCGCATGCTTGAGCCGCACGAGATCGGCCGCGCGATGTCCTTTGCTGACGACTACACGGTCCTCGGCTCGAAGCGGGAGCGGGTGCGCCAGTACGGGAACGCCGTCACGCCGAACGCCGCCGAGGTGCTGCTGTGCGCGCTGGTCGAGGCCATCAGCGGCGAGGAACTGTCTCGTTACGAGGAGCAGGGCGGCGCCGCGAAGTTGGCGGTCGCCGCCTGATGACAGGTGCGCAGCTGGATGTGGAGGGGCGGGAAGTGCCGGCCGAAGCGGTCGTCGCTCCGGCCCTCCCGGCCTCACCCGTTGCCGCGCCACCCACGCGGCCCACAGACCCTGCTCACGGAAAGGACCTCCGCATGACCATCTCCACCGTCGCCAAGCGAGTCATTGAGGGCGACGTCACCGACACCCCAACACTGCGGGTCCTGTCCCTAGGGGCAGGGGTGCAGTCCACGACGCTACTGATGCTGTCCGCAGAGGGCGTGCTCCCCAAGCTGGACTACGCGATCTTCGCTGACACCGGCGCAGAGCCGCAGGAGGTGTACGACCACCTCGACCGCCTGGAGCGGGAGATTGCCCGCCCGGCCGGCATCCCCATCATCCGCGTCCAGTACGGCAACCTCGACAACGACTTGTTCGACCCGAACAAGATGTCGTCCATCCCGGCATTCACCGCTTCGAAGTGGCGCACGGTCAAGCGGGTCGCCGCGTGGAAGCTGTGCGGCCAGACCACGACATCCGATGACGGCTTGGACGGCGCCGGCGAAGGCTGCGGGTGGGCTCGCTTCCGGGTCCTGGCCGACCAGAAGGCATGGAGGGGGCTCTTCGATGAGCTTCCTATGGCTGCCAGGCGTCGCGAGAACGGCCGGGTGACGCTGGCCGAGTTGGAGCAGGCCGCCGCCGAGAACCCCACGATGGGTCCGGAGGATGGCTATGCGCCGGTCCCGGAAGCTACCGTGGCCCGAGCTATGAAGCGACTGGGACTCGACGTGATGCCGGCCCCGTGCGCGAGCTGCAACTCCAGCGGACGGATCCCGGTGGCCTGGCAGATGGTCCAGGAACGCGACCTGGGCATGATCCGACGCTTCTGCACCCAGAAATACAAGATCCGCGGAATCATGGAGCAGGTCCGCCTCCTCCTCGGCGCCAAGGCCGGCGCCGAGCGCCCCTGCAACAAGTGCGACGGCGCCGGGCAGCGCGTCGCTCCCTGGCGCGCCAAGCGCGGTGAGGACGAGACCGGCGAGTGCTCGGTCTGCGGCGGCTTGGGAAGCCTCAGCCGCATCGGCCAGCCCCCGGCCGGAAAGTGGGTCGAGCAGTGGGTCGGGTTCTCCACCGACGAAATCGACCGAGCCTCCGACATCAAGGACTCCCGCTACAGCCGTAGCCGGCACCCGCTGCTGGAACTGAACATGACCCGCACCCAGTGCCGGGCATACCTCGCCTCCCGCGGCTGGGCCTCCACCCCGAAGTCCGCTTGCTACTTCTGCCCGTACCGCTCCAACGCCTCCTGGCGCCGCATGCGGGACACCAATCCCGCCGAGTGGCAGCGCGCCGTCGACTTCGACCACCGCTTCCGTACCGGCCCAGGCCTGGACGGCGAACGCTTCCTACACATCTCGGCTCTGCCGCTGGACCAGGCCCCCATCGACCGCATACAGCGCCGAGAGTTCGAACAGGGCGACCTCCTCGACCTGGCCTTCGAAGGGGAGCTGGAGCTGGAGGAAGAGGAGGACGAGGTGCAGGGCTGCTCCCCGTTCGGCTGCCCCTCCGGCGGCCAGCAGGGCGGACTGCTGACCGTCCAGTCCCGGTCTGCGGCGTGACCCGCCACCCCTAACCCCAACCGTCCCGCGGGGCCGCACCGGCAGTCCGGTGCGGCCCCGCTTCACATCCACAGCACTCCCTCATTCCCGAGGTGTCTAGTCATGACCCAACGGCCACCCTCTTCTGAGGCCGTGGCCCTGCGCCTGGCTGCCGCCGGTCTACCGGCGGCGGTCTGGGCCGGGGCCCGCTTCATCTACCACCGCGCGCTGCGCCTCATCCGGGGCCAGCGCGCTTCGTATGTCCGGCAAGAGCTTGAACGCGTCCGCTCCGAGCTCCTCGTCGTCCGCGCGGCCGAGCAGATCGTCGCCGACTACGCAGCCCGCACTGACCCCACCACCGAATAGGAGGTGAGCGCCATGCTCACCGCGTTGATCGTGGCGCTCCTCTCCACCGCCGGCCTCACTGTGGCCTGGTGGCGGATGCGCCGCGCCCTGACCGCCGTCCAGGCGGAGCGCCGCATCACCGACGCCGCCGTAGCCCGGGACCACTCCGCGAACGTCGCCCGGCTCGTCGCCGGCGCCCGCCAATACCGCGTCGAGCAGGACGTCCTCGCGGCCGCGACCGCCATCGTCACCCACGCCCTCACCCAGCACAGCACGCAGCACGGAAGCGGGGACCCCTCATGACCACCCTCACGCCGGAGACGGCACGCCAACAGCTCGAAGACCACCGCCACTGGCGCTACCGCGGGTGCGCGCCCGACCCGGACCAGCCCGGCCGCGCCCAGGGCAACCCGGACCTGAGCCTGGACGCATGGGGGCCGTACACGGAGGAGGGCGGCGAGGGCCCGTCGGTGCGCAACCTGCGGCTGGAGGCGGCCGAGGCCGTGTGCGGCACCTGCCCGGTCCTGGCCGTGTGCCGCACCTACGGCCTCACCGAGACCTCCGATGGCAAGCTCGCCGAACCCGAGGGCGTCCTCGGCGGGATGCGGAGCCTGGACCGCCACAAGGCGCTGATCGCCCGCCGCCGCGAGGCCGGCGTACCCGCGGCACCTGCAGCGGACGACGCCCGGCTCGACGAGGCACGCACCGCCCAGAAGCAGGCCCTCCTGAAGTCGTTGGCGCGTGAGACAGACGAGGAACTGGTCGCGTATCGGGCGGGCATGGACGTCCGCACCAGCAACTGGCACCGCAGCCTCCTGTGCGGCCTCCTCGGCCTGGACAAGGAGACCGCGAGCAGGCAGCAGCTCCTGGAGCGGGCCCGGGAACTCGGCGTCCTCCCCGCGGGAGTTCGGATCGCCCCGGACGGGCGCTGGCCCATAGCCGCGGCCCCGAACACGGACGGCTCCCGGCAGCGGCGGATCGCGCCGGCCCGGCCCGTGCAGCTGGTCCTGCCCGGGTTCCCGCACCTCGCCCGCGGCCGCCGCACACCCGCCGCCCCCACTACCAGCGGCGCCCGCCGGCCGCGGCTGCGGATCGTCCGCACCGTCCAGCCCCTCACCCTCCCCATCACCACCGTCCTGGAGCCCGCCGCATGACCACCACCCCCGAACTCCCCGCCGCCCTGGACGTCGCAGCCGCCGACCACTCCCACGAGCAGCGAGCCGTCACCTCCGCCGACATGCTCACCGGCGTCCTCGCCGCCGCCACCCTCGACGTCCTCGGTCAGCCCACGAAGCTCCCCACCGTGCTGTGGCCGGACGTGCCGGAGGAGGTGGTGACGGCGATATACGAGCACGGCCTGAGAGTCGGCTACCGCGCCGGCCGCATCGTCTCCGCACCCACCTGGGAGCCGCAGGCCCTGGACCGGCTGCGCACGGCCCTCGTCGACGCCGGATACCAGGCCATGGCCCGCCGGGTCGCCGTCACCGCATCCCACGGCCGGCACCGCGCCAACACTGAGCAGGACATCGCGCGCGGAGACCACGAGTGACCGCCGGCCGCGGCCGCCCCGTCACCTTCGACCAGGCCGCCCAGGTCGAGTTCCTGCGCCTCGTCGCCTCGGGCGTCCGCATCGGCGACGCCGCCGACAAGCTCGGCATCAGCCGCAGGACCCCCACACAACTGGCAGCCCGCAACCCCGGCTTCGCCCAACGCCTGGCCGCGGCAAAAGCCGCAGGCCGCGACAACCGCATCCCGCACGGCACCGCGGGCGGCTACAACAACCACGGCTGCCGCGGCCCCCGCTGCACCGCCGCCGCCACAGCAGCCCGCACCCGACACCGGCAGGCCACCGTCCAGCACGACGGCCCCGACAGAACCGCACAAGTCCACCCGCTGCCGATCCCCCAACCACACACCGCAACAACCAAGTTCGCCGTGCTGGCCGATGTCGGGTAGTTCAAAGCCGCAGGCGCCTGACCTGTGCTGACTCCCGTTATTTACTTCCCAAAACTATAGGACGCGGACGGGAGGGCGCCGATGACCCGATGAGCTGGTCGTATTGATGAATCAACAGTTATCGACACGTATGCAAGGGAGGTAGAGGGGTGGCGAGGTAAACCGCTAGGCTGGGGCCTGCGCCAGACGAGCATTCAGCTTCTGACGGCCACTCAAACTACAAATGGAGCGGCCCCGCTCCCCCGGCTGGTAACCGGGATCGTGGCGGGGCCGTTGCCGGGCAGTCAACCCGGCCACCGCCAGCCACAACGTAGAAAGGCCAGCGATATGGCTCAGAGTACCCGGACACCCGGGCTATCAGACAGTGGGACTCCAGCCACCGCCGTGAAGATCACACCGGCGACGCAGAGCGGAGACCCTGTCACCACTACCCACAGCGCACGATGAGCGCCGCGGTGGGCCGCATTGAGGTCCACGACTACCAGGCCGAGGTCCTGCACCATCGGACCAACCGACCCGACGACTACCACCCCGCGAAAGCCCAAGAGCCTCGCCGGGTACTGACGTACCGCGGGTCAGTCCTCGCCGGCACTCGCAACGGCGAAGGCCGCAACAACTGGAACTCCCGGGGCGTCGTGCACATCGCCGTCACCGGATCCGGATACGTGTACGGGGCTTCCGTAGCCGCATGCAACGGAAGCGTGGAACTCGGCGAGGAAAGCGATCTGGCGGATCTGGTCCCGGCCTCAAAGGTTGACGCCTCCGGTCGATGCCAGCGCCCCGCGTGCCGCAAGTTCTGGGTGGAGGGCGAGCGATGAGCGCCCGCACCTGGAACATCGCAGTCTCCTGCCCACGCCCGAAGCCGCGCGTATCTGTCCAGCAGCAGGAATGGCACCTGACTCCCGAGAGGATCCAGAGGAGCGTCGATACGTTCTTCGCGCCCGGGAGTTCACTCGATCTGACCTCGCGCACGGTTCGCCTCCGCACGGAAGTGTCCGGCACGCGGCTGGGCGACCGACCGGACCAGCTGGAGGCGAGGCTGGCCGTCCTGCTCGACTGCCTCTACTTCGACACGAGACGGACGGGAGCCCACGAACTGCCGAGCCCGGTTCGCTTCGACATTGTCGAGCAACGGGCACAGACCCCACCCACTGAAGGGGATCAGATGACGTAGCCATATCCGGCGGGAGATTCCTCGACCGCCCCGGGCCGCCTCCGCCAACCGGTGTTACCAGCACCGGCCGGACTACGGCCCCTCTGCTGCTGGACGGGTTACCAGCCCTCCAGCGTTCGGACCGCCCCGAGTACCACCCCGGTTGCGCTCCGAGCAATCCGCTTCTGCCGAGAAGCAACGACCGACCCGAAGGCCTTTCGCATGCCATCAGGCGTGCCTGACGACGGGACCTATCTTGCACGACGTCGACACCGCTTGTCAGCTTCACGCCCCCGACTTGGGCGATTCGTCCCGGATTTCCCTCCCCGGGCAGCGCAACCACAGCGCTCAGACGGCACTCCGTGTCGCCCCCAACGGCCAATGGATCGGCACCACCACCGGACGTGTCGCCACCTGCGGCCACTCCTGGATGCAGTCCGTCCACTGGGTCCACAGCTCCGGCCTCTACAAGCCCAGCCGCACCCACGGCCCTCGCGGCATGAACCAGACCACCATCCGCATCTGCCAGGAGATCGCCGCGCTCACCGAGTGCCGCCCCGGGATCGCCTACCTCGCGCGCAAGCTGGGGCTGTCCGAGCGAGCCGTGCAGTACCACTTCGACATGCTCCGCGAAGCCGGACTCCTCGCCTACCGCTCCAAGGGCACCCGCGTCTCCGGCGTCGGTGCGCAGGCATCCGTGTACGAGCGGGTCATCCCGGTCGCGTTCGACGAGGCCCTCGGCATCCGCATCATCGGCGAAGGGGTGCAACGGCGTCCCGTCGGCATCGCCGAGGAGTCCCGCAGCACCATCGGGAAGCTCGCGAAGAAGGCCGCCCGGAAGGTCCACCGCACCCGCTCCCGGAAGCCGTCTCAGCGCAGGGCCCGTTGCACCCCAATGCAGGGTGGTACCTCTACGACGACATCTGCGGGAACTACTACCTATCCCCCTGAGAGCAAGCTCGCCAGCGGGACCAGCGATTGCCCCACCCCGAAGATTCCCAAGCAGCGGGCCCGTCGCGCCCTCAACCGCGTCGGCCGTCGCCATCAGCTCGGCCGTGAGCTCGTCGCCCAGGTCCCGTGGCTCGGCGGCGCCAGCCCCGCCCGTATCGCCTGGGTAGCCCGCGAAGTCGCGGACGCCGGCTGGTCCGTCACCGAGGTGGCCGCTTACCTGTCCCAGTTCGCCATCGGTGACGACCAGGGCATCCGCCGCCCGTCCGGAGTCCTCGCCCGCCGCCTCAAGGGCGCCACCCGGATCCTCCGCACCCCCCAGGCCCGGCAGGAGTGCGTCCAGGCGTGGCGTGACTCCCGGCAGGCCGCCCGAAGCGAGCACGACCGCACGCAGTACGAGACGTTCGGACCCGGCCCGTCCAGCGCCCACGTCCAGCGCCTGGTTGCCGAAGCCTTCACCCGCGTCCAGCAGGCCCCGGTCGCGGAGGAGGGCTGCACCGAGTACACCGCCGCAACCACAACCTTCGACCCGGCATCCCTGTCCCGCGCCGAGGTCATCGATCAGCGCGCCGCGGCCGCCAAGGACCCGGCCATCATCGGAATCGCCATCTCTTGGATGGGTGAGGCCGACGCCCGCCGCGTTTACACCAACGCCGCCGTCAACCGCTACCTCGCCGACCAGGAGGTCTACGCATGAGCCGCGAGATCAACCTCGCCTCCGAATTGCGAGAGGCGTGGAAAGAGGTGGTGACGACCAGCAACATCGCACCGGTCGGTTACGACGAAGAGACGCAGAAGCTGACCGTGCGCTGCGACAACCCCGCGGCCCACAGCCTCTTGCGTCTGGCCGGTCCCAACCTGATCGAACGACTCAACGCCACGCTGCCAGCGCCGATCATCCGGTCGGTGACACTCACCCTCCGCACCGTGCGCATCCTGACCACTGGCTCCCGCGAACACCGGGACACCCAGCTCATCGAGGACGCGCTCCTGGACTCCTGGCACGACGCGGTGCAGATCTATGGCCACGGCGTGCGCGTCGCCTTCGTGGAGGGGGCTTGCCCCGACGGAGCTGATCCCATCGTTCATCGCTGGGCACGGACCCATGAGGCGTACGGCATCGTCTCCGAGCGCCTGGAAGCCGACTGGGATCACTGTGCTCCCAACTGTCCGCCCGGCCCTGGGCACCGCCGCCGAAAGAAGCCTGGCGACACCGCTCACCCCGGCAAACTGGATGACTTCTGCCCCTCGGCCGGTCCCCGCCGGAACGCCGAACTCGTGCGCCGCGGAGCGTACCTCTGTCTCGGATTTCCCCTCGGCCGGTCCTACGGCACCCGCAACTGCATGAAGCTCGCCCGCGCCGCCGGCATTCCCGTCCGAGAGGTGACCCGATGACTGAGCCCCAGCCGTCCGGCAAAGACATCTGCCGCGAAGCCCTCGCCGCCTACAAAAACCGCAGCTGGGCCATCCCCGGCAACGACCCCACCAAGCGCAAGAGCAAGACCGTGCGTGCGCGACCAGGCGACGGCCGCGACCCCGTCGGGCTCGGCAACGTCATCAAGCGCATCGAGGCCGAGCAGGACTGGAAGACCGGCATGGCCGGCGGCAACATCGTCGACCAATGGCACACCCTGTGCCCCGAGCTCGTCGGCAAGGTCCAGCCCGTCTCCCTCGACGCCACCGGCTGCCTCACCGTCCAGCCCACCTCCCCCGCCTACGCCGCCCACCTCCGCATCCTCGGCGCCCAGCTCGTCGGCCGTCTCCAAGCCAAGGGCGTGCCCGTACGCTCCATCCGGCCGCTGCGCCCCGGCCACATAGCCGCGCCGTCCGACCCCGCGGCCGAGGACCGTACCGAGCGGCCAGCGGAACCGGCTCCGGAGAAGACCCGCGCGCAGGCTTCCCCCGGCTACCGGGCCGCGCTCGCCGCGCACCAGGCCCACGCCGCCGACCGCACCGAGACTGACATCCAGCAGCGCGCCCGCGCCGCCGCCGACCGCCAGACCGCGGCCATGCGCGCCCACCGCGAGGACCCCGAAGGGCACCGCGACGCCGCGTGGTTCGTCAACGACCTCGAGGAGAAGGCTGCTGCCGAACGCGAGCAGACCCGGCAGGCCGCCATCCGCCGCGCCCGCGGCGAGCGAGCCGGCCTCGCGCCTGAGGTGCGAACCGCCTTCCAACGCACCGCCTGAACCAGAGTGCTGGGTGATAACGCCGTTATCACCTTCCGACCCTCAGGAGGTAGACACTAACGCCCGGATGCTTGAAATGATCTCTCGCGTTAGTAAGGTGCCCTCATGACGAGTCCGCAAAGCGACCGTGAGAAGGTCGTCTCCAAGCTCCCCGCCGCGCTCCGGCAACCCCTCAAGGTCCGCACCGCGCAGCTCGGCATCGCCCTCCAAGACGCCGTCGCTGAAGGCATCACCGCCTGGCGCGCCCTCGGATCCAACCTCGCCGCCATCGACACCGCCGGCGCCGAGTCGTTCTCCACCTGGCTCCCCGAAGGCCAGTGGGACCAATTCCGCACCGACGCCTCAGCCCGCGGCGTCTCCCTCATCCAAGGCCTCGCACAGGCCGTACAACTCTGGCTCGACACCAACCCCGCCCCGACCGAGGAACGCCCAGAACACCCCCGCCGAAAGGTCATCTGCAACCAGAAAGGCGGTGTAGGCAAGACCACCGTCACCGCCGGCATCGGCCAGGCATACGCCGAAAACCCTGACCAGCTCTACCCCGTCCGCGTCTCCAAACAGATGACCGACAACGGCCTCGAGGCTGAAACCGCCGACCTGCCCGGACTCGGCCTCCGCGTCCTCCTCGTCGACTTCGACCCCCAGGGTCACCTCACCAAGCAACTCGGCCACGAGCCCCTGGACATGCAGGGCGACACCCTCGCCAAGCACATGTCAGCAGACAAGGACCGCGGCGAACTGCGGGACCTGATCGTCCCCATCGCCGGCGACCAGTTCGGCGGCAGGATCGATCTTCTCCCCGCCTGCCAGGACGCATTCCTCCTCGACGTGCGCCTGTCCGGCGTCCGGTTCCGCGAAGCGGCCCTCGAACGAGCCCTGGCCCCCATCGAAGACCTCTACGACGTCATCGTCGTCGACTGCCCGCCCAGCCTCGGGATGTCGATGGACGCCGCCGTCTACTACGGCCGGCGCCGCGACGGAGAGAAGCCCGGCAAGTCCGGCGTCGGCATCGTCGTTCAAGCCGAAGACAGCAGCGCCGACGCCTACAGCCTCCTCGTCTCCCAGATCGAGGACCTGCGCACCGACATGGGCGTCGAAGTCGACTACCTCGGCCTCATCGTCAACCTCTACGACGGGCGCCGCGGTTTCATCGCGACCAGCAGCCTCGAGCAGTGGAAGGCCATAAAGGATCCCCGCGTCGTCGCAGTCATCCCCGACCGCCGCGAGCAGCGCGAAGCCGTCCGCATGAAGGAACCCCTCCTGGTGTACGCGTCGAACAGTGAACAGGCCGCCAACATGCGGGCGCTGGCAAGGGAGATCTCGTGAGCAGCAGGACCTCTAGGCTGGCGGCTTCCACGTCGTTCTCCCACGCCGCTCCTGCGGTGAGCGCTCGCCGAGCCGCCATGGCTGCTGCCACCGAAGCCCCCACTGAGGGAGCCGGCGGCCGGCCCAACTCAAAGCTGCCCACGCACCTGATCAGCGAGAACCCGGACAACCCGCGTGAAGCCCTCGGGGACGTCTCCGACCTTGCGCAGACTCTCCTCGAGGTGGGCCTGGTCAACCCCATTAGCGTCGTCACCGTCGATGCCTACCTTGCCGAGCGTCCCGACCGTTCCGGCGAGCTCGAGGGAGGCGCACAGTACGTCGTTGTTGACGGACACCGGCGCCTTGCCGCGGCGCGCGAAGCCGGCTTGAAGGAGATCAAGTACAGCCTCGATGACGCCTTCGCTGTCTCCGACGAGAAGCTCCTCGAGGCCGCATACGTTGCCAACGCGCACCGCGAGAACATGAGTGAGCTGGAAGAGGCTGCCGCCCTCGAGAAACTCGTCGCGTTCTACGGATCGCAGCGCAAGGCCGCCCAGCGCCTGGGCATCACCCAGGCGTTCATCTCGCAACGCCTCTCCCTGCTCCAGCTGGACCCCACGCTCCAGGCGGACCTGGATGCCGGCGCTCGGAAGGTTGAGCACGTACGGGGCCTCAGCAAGCTGCCGCCGCAGCAGCAGAGGGAGAAGGCCGACGAGCGGGCCGCGGAGGCCACGAAGAAGGCGGAGAAGCGCAAGGACCGGCAAGAGGGGACCCCTGAGGCTGCGGGTGATAACGCCGTTATCACCGTCACCCCCCGGACCTTGCCAGAGGCTTCGTCAGCACCACCGTCGGCGCCGAGTGATAACGCCGTTATCACTTCCGAGGGAGTAGACGTCCACCCGGAGGAGGCGCCGGTGGAGTCGATGCCGTTTCACAGTTGGTCAGACGTACTGCGGATCCTGCGCGCGCGGATGACGCCGGAAGAGTTCGAGCGGCTGATGCAGGAAGGTCAGAAGCTCATCTGAACGAAGCGGTTGCCAGCGGCCCCGTTCCCTCACTTTCACGGTGGGGGAGCGGGGCTGCTTTTTGCGTTTCGGGGCAATGCCCTGGCCTGCGTGGAGAGGTCTGGGGCTATGCTGTCCGCATCTGGCGGGCCGCGTGCTCGTGAGGTCTCCGCTTCTGGCGGCCGCGGGATGTTGTCGGCAAAACTCCGTCCCGCGGGTACAGAGGCACCGGGCCCGGTCGACTAGACACCGACCGGGCCCGACCCATGCCGCGACAGGCGTGCGCCCCCAGAACGGGGCTGAAACGCCCCCCGTGCTTCGTCACTTCCGTATCAATACTTGGGCTTGCCTTACCGCCCTGCGGGTTCCAATGGCACTCTTTGTCCAGGCAGGGATCACCGGCGGCCCCGCCTCTCCACGACCACAGCGCCCTCCTTCCCACCGCCGGACCCCGAGTGGAGAGCCCATGCCCGGACGCCAGCCGGCAGGCACCACACCGCCAGCCCAAGCCCTCACCACCCCGCCCAGCCGACGCGGCCACCTGCGAGCAGTGGAGGAGGCGCCCATGACCAGCGCCACCCCCACCCCACCCGCGGCCGGCAGCCCCGACGACCGGCTCGCCATCGCCATCCAGTCCCTCTACCTCTCCCGCGGCATGTCTCTTTCGGACCCGGCGACCGCCGCGGCCTACGAGGTGGCCGTCGATGCCGTAGCGCGGATCATCGTGGACGGCACCTTCAAGACCGGGAAGCTGGGGGAGGAGGAGCACCGTCGTCTTCGGGCCTATCTCGACGCGGCTGCTCTCGTGCCCGCCCACCTGACGGGGAATCACAGTCTGTAGCGGCACAGTCGCCGGGCGGGCCGTCACCTGTGACGAATCGGAAACGCCCACCACGCTACGTAGATCGTTAGTCGCAACTTGTTCAATGCGAGACAAAGTCATGCCATTATTGGGCGTCCGGAAATAGCCGGGAGTGAGACATTCCGGTCCGCGCGCCCGCATGGTGCCCCCCACCCCACAGCGCAGCACACGGACCGCCTGCGGATCGGGGAGACCATGGGCGGAGACGACAGCTACAGCACCACAGCCGCACAGCGACTGCGCACCCTACGCGTCGAGCACCTCACGCCGACGAAACGGCCATCCAGCAGTACACGCCGCGCCACTCAGTCACATTCGCCGGCGCTCATCGACCTCGACGTCCTCGACCACATCGAAGTCGCCGTGCATGAGATGGCCGCCCACACCTACACGGCCGTCCCGACCGCCGGGCCCGCGCCCCGGACCCCTGAGGCCTTCTACGCCTGGTCCGAGGAAGTCACCGCGCACCTGCCCGCCGAAAAACAGCAAGTCCGCGACGCCCTGATGCTCCGCCAGAGCCTGGAACACTCCCTCCACGCGGGCGACACAGCCCCCGTGACCGCCGTGGTCCGGTTCGAGTCGTGTCCCACCTGCCGCTGCTGGGGCCTCATGTGGAGCCGCGCCGACTGGGTCGTCCTGTGCGCCAACAGGCGTTGCCACGACACGGTGGGCCTCCCGTCGCGTTGGTCCCTCCAGCAGATCTGCGAGCGCCACGTCGCCCGCGTCGCCGCACTCCAGCGCACCGCCACCTGACGCGCTGGCCCGCACCACCCGCACGATCCGCGGACTCCACAACCGCGGCGCACCACACCAGAGATACCCCGCTTCGGCCGGTCGGCGCTGCGACCGCACGGCCCATCCGAAACCGGGAGCCCCTCGTGGCCATGGCAACCCCACTCCCCGCCGTAGACGCCGCTGACCTCGTGACCCTGAAGGAGATAGTCCAGCTCCTGAGGCCCACGCCCCACCCCGTGTCGGAGACCAAGGTGAGGCGCTGGATCAAGCGGTACGGCATCCCAGTGGCCCGCAGGCGAGGGAGGGACTACGTGAGCTTCACCGACATTCTCGAAGCGCAGCGGGACGAGGCTGATCGCCTGCACGCAGCCCCCTAGCAGCCAATACGCCACACCACAGCCCCTGTTCTCCATTCGGAGGGCGGGGGCTGTGCCATGCCCGCGCACATTAACTTCACTGAACCTGTTGTGTTAACCCTCGAAATCTGTCATGCTCGTAGAGCCGACAAGGAGAGGCCCCAAAGCCCCTCCGAGTACAAGCTCCTGGAGCTGACATGACCATCACGCTGGACAGGCCCGTGCACACCAGCACCGCCACCGCGATCTCCTACCGAGACCTCACCCCCCAGCAGCAGAACGGCTGGCACAGCCTCGAAACCCTCAGCACCGACCTCGAAGCGGCTGCTGAGCAAGGCGCCAACGTCGTAGCCGAACTGCTCCTGGCCCACGCCACCGCCGCCCTCTTCCTCGGCATCCAGCTCCCCGCCGGCGACACCCTCGTCGCCTGCACCTGCGAGAACTGCCCCGAGGACTGCGACCGCATCACCGCCGCCACCCTGTGCTCCGAGGACCATTCCGGATACGGGCCGGTCATCCAGTGCGGCACCTGCACCGACGAGCACCGCAGCCTCGGCGACTAGCCAGCGCGGCGCTCCCCACCATCTCCGGCCCGGCCCCGGTCGAACACCCGGCGGCCCCCACCTCACCAACCCGGCGGCAGTAGCTCCCCCGGCCGGGCCGGACACCACCCCGCGACACCGCAAGGAGCTCAGCCATGCTCGAAACCGCCGCCATCCTCCGCTACGCCGCCCGCATCCTCACCGAACGCGGCCTTCACACCGGCGACCAGTTCGCCGCCCCCGACGGCAGCCTCGACATCTGCGCCGCCATCTACGTCGCCGCCCACGGCAAGGAACTGAAGGTCTTCGCCTTCGACGAGGACTACTCCATCGGCTTCATCGAGTGCTCGGCCCCCGCGATGGCCGCGATCCGCGCAATGTCCGACCACCTCGACAGCGCCCCATGCTTCACCCCCATCGCCCCCGGCGTCGTGGTGTCCGACTACATCGAGCACGTCTCCAACTGGGCCGCCACCATCCCGGTCTTCGGGACCCGACTGCTCACCACCGACGAGGTCATCGGCCGCATCCTCCGCACCGCCGACACCCTCGACGCGGCCACCGCCCTCGCCGCCTGACCCCGCCCCGGCCCAAGGAACCCCATGACCAACGAGCCCTGCAACGGCGGCCTACTGCACGCCTACCGCGCCAACATCCTCCAGGACTTCCTGTTCCGACTGGCCCAGTCCGCCGGGGACAGCACCGCCGAGAAGCTCCTCGAAGACAACCCGGACCTTGAGGCCATCGCCAGACATTCCAGCGACCTGCCCGACGGCTGCCAGCCCACTGGCAAGTGCCCGCTCCAGATGGCTCTGCACCACCTCACCTGACCTGCCCTGCCCTGCCATGACTCCACTGACCAAGGAGCCCCACATGAACGCCCCCGACAACTCCTTCGAGGACGGATACCTCGACGGCGGACTCGCCGCCCTCACCGGCCTCCCCTCCCGCCGAGCCCACGCCCGCATCGCCATGGCTGAGCAGTACGACCCGCTCTATGCCCAGGGCTACTCCGACGGCTACCTCAACACCACCGCCGTCAACGCCGCCCTCCGCGACAGCGCCCGCTGAACCCGCACCACCACCCACCCCTCAGTGATCAACGGAGATGACTGTGATGACCACCCTCGACCGCCCCGCCCCCGTCGCCACCGAGTGGCAGCTCAGCCGCTACAACCTCAACCAGATCGACGACCAGATCGACCGCGACGGCATCTACGCCAAGGGCTACTGGCAGACCGTCGACGGCAATCTCCAGGTCGTCGGCCTCCGCATCGGAACCGGAGAGACCCGGCAACCCCGGATCGTCGCCAAGTTCGGCGACACCATCCTCCGGCATCCGGACGGCACCTACTCCGTCCGTACGGCCGCAGAGCAGGCCGCCCTCCGCTTCAAGGAAGCCCAGCTCGCCGAGCAGCGTCACCAGTACCTCGACCTCGACGTGGACTCCGCCTTCACCCTCCCCGGCTGCATCTGCGCCTGCCCGCCCGAGCCGGCCGCGTGACCCGAGCCCCACCCGCCGGGCGGCCACCACCGCCCGGCACCCCACACAGCCACCAGGAGCCCGCATGGCCGACACCCACACCCTCGTCCTCCAGACCAGCGCCGGCCCCATCCCCGTCCAAGCCCACCCCACCGACACCGACGGCCTCTACGTCCACCGCGCCCACGACAGCGACGCCTGGGTTCTCTCCCACCACTCCGGACTCATCCTCGGCTCCTTCACCTACGAGCCCCACGCCCACAACGCAGCCAAGGCCATCAGGCACCTCACCGACTGGACCCGCACCGCCGAGCAGCTCCGCATCGACACCGCCGTCTTCGTGTACGAACTCCACGACGCCATCCACGACCAGGGCGGCCGGTTCCTCTACCGCAAGAGCGGCCCCGCAGCACACGCCCTGGCAGCCCGCGGTGACTGACCGCGCGGCCCTCCGCGCCACCGAAGACCAACTCGCCGCCGCCCGCCACACCATCGCAGCCATCGCGGCCTTCATCCACAACCCCGCCTACGACCGAGACGCACGTATCGCCTGCGCCCAAGCCGCCGGCCTACCCGCACCCACCAAGGAGGCAGCGTGTCCGCCGCCAACAACCCGCGCAGCATGAAGCCATCTGGAGAGACCTTCGGCCATGAGCCGCGCGACACCCAGACCGGCCCCGCCATCTGCGCCCGCTGCTACAGGTACGACACCAAAGGGCGCGACTGGCCCGGCCCCGTCATCTGGCCCTGCACCTCCGTCATCATCCTCGGGTTGGCCCCGCGATGAACGCCTACCTGGTGGCCTGCTACCTCAAGACCGAATTCCCCAGCAGGCGAACAGGCCGCCGCCGCGCCCGCCAACTCCGCGGAGAAGGCGCTGGCCCCTTCGACGAATACCGCTGCGACTTTTGCGGCGCCGTTCACATAGGCCACGCCCGCGGCCACGCCACCCACCTCCGCGCCGGACCCCACGGCCCCGTACCCCTCCACCAATACATCCAGGAGCGCACCCCATGACCACCAACCCTGCCGACACTCTCCGCGCCGCAGCCGACAAGCTCCGCGCCCTCGCAAACGGTGCCACCTACGAAGACCGGACCACCTGGGCACCCGGCCACACCAAGGGAAGCCTCTCCGCAGTCGTCCTCGACCACCCCGAGCGACCCGGCGTCCTGATTGAAACCTGGGCCTCCCACCTCGAAGACGTCAACCAGTACATCGCCACCATGGGGCCTGCTCTCGGCTTGGCGCTCGCCGACTGGCTTGCCAGTGCCGCCGAGGACGCCGAACAGATCGGGGCCAACCATCACGCACTGGCCGTCGCTTGCCAGATCCTCGGGACCGACCAGTGACCCTCACCGCCCCCGAGCCCACGGCACCCACCTGGGACCACCGAGCCGCCATCGTCATCCACGGCGAACCCGCCGGCCAAGGAGCCATCAGCTTCAACGGCAAAGGCCGCGGAGCCCGCCACACCAACGAAAAACGCCTCAAGCCCTGGCGCCGAGCAATCATCCTCGCCACCCGCGACACCACCGGATGCCACGGCTACACCGACTGGGGCGGCATCTGCCTCACCTGCCGAGTAGCCAAAGACCAACACGGCCTCTACGCCAACACCCCCACCGCCGTAGAGATCACCATCACCGTCCCCAAGCCGAAGAGCGCACCGAAGCGGCGCCGCACCTGGCCCATCACCCGATCATCCAGCGACATCGACCACCACGCCCGCGCCTGCCTCGACTCCCTCTCCGAAGCCGGCGTCATCCGCGACGACTCCCAGATCACCGAACTCGCCATCCGCAAGGTCTACCCCGGCGAACACCCCGAAGCCCTCGACCAGCCGGGCGCGATCATCCGCCTCTACACCCTCGCAGGAGCCCCCGAATGAGCACCCCGACCGTCTACACCGGCCGCACTACGGGACAGGCCGCACACCCCCGAACCGATGCCACCAAGCCCTTCCGGCCAGACTGCCTCCGCCAGCCCCCGCAACTGTGGGACGACGAAGCCTCCGCGAGCGATCAGGAGGAAGCCCGGGGCTACTGCCTGGAATGCCCACTGTTCACCCAGTGCCTTTCGTCTGCGATGACGTCGGAGCAGGGGAACGTGTCGCGCAGCAGCATGAAGGCCGGCCTGGGTGCGGGGGACCGTTCCTGGTTGCAGCGTTCGTCGCGCCGGTACGGGCCGTACGACGCCGAGGAGGCCCGGCTGCTGGCTTTGGAGTCTGTGCTGTCGGGGCGGCCGCTGACTGAGATCGCCGAGCGTGAGGGTGTAGGTGGCGTGACGTTGAAGCTTGCGTCGCGGATCCTGCCGAAGAGGCCGGATTCCCGCATCGAGCAGATCGCGGCGTACCGCAGACAAGGCCTGGGCTGGGCCGCGATCGACGTGCAGATGGGGCTCGCTTCCCGGACGACGCTCGACTACGTCGCGAAGTGGCGTCACTCCGCCGTCAAGCGCGGCGAGACGGTTCCGGAGGAGCTGCTGGTGAAGCGGCGCCCGTTCACGGATGAGCAGGTTGTCGCGATCCGTCGGCGATCGGCTGCTGGTGCGAGTGATTACTCGCTGGCCAAGGAGCTCGGGGTCTGCCGTAGGACGATCAGTGCGATCGCTACGGGTGTGTCGTACCGCGACGTTGGCGGCCCGATCCGTTCGAGCGTTTCTGAGGCGGTGGCGGTGTGAGTGGGTTGAGCGCTGAGGAGCGCGGTGACCTGGTGCAGCGGCTCCTGCCGATCGCCGGGCAGCTGACGACCCTGGTGCACGGCGACGGCGGACAGCGCGACATTCACCAGGTCATTGCCCGCCTCACCGCCGACGAGCGGGACAACCTCCTGGTGGTCCTGGCGGGCCTGGTGAACCCGGACGTGCCGATGAGTGCCCTGCTGGGGTGGCTGACGTTCGACGAGCACGGCAACCCCGTGAAGCCCGAGGTGGCCACGGACGCGACGCTGCGAGACCTGGCCGAGGAGGTGTGGGACGAGGCCGCAGCGGAGGGCGACTTCATCGACGACGCGGCCGTACAGCAGTACCTGGCCGGCAAGCCGGTCACCGTGACGGACGCGGAGCGGATTGCGGCCATCGCGGAGGCAACCCGGCGCGGCATCACCTACCTGCAGCTGGACCAGCTCCAGCGGCTGCCGAAGAACACCACGTCGAAGTTCGTGTCCCTGGCCCGCAAGGCGGCCGAGGCGCGGGGCGAGGAATTCCCGATCCCGCAGCACGGGAACGCCGCGGTGTCCCTGTCGGAGGAGCAGGTCCTCGAGATCCGGCGGCGTGCGGCGACGCGCACGGAGACGGATGAGGCGATCAGTCTCTCGTTCGGCGTGACCCGCAAGACCATCAGCGCCATCGCGGTCGGTGACACCTACCGCCAGTTCGGCGGCCCGATTCGCCCGAAGAAGACTTCCCGGCCCACCGCGAGGCAGCGTGTGGAGTTCGCCGGCGGAACCCCTGCCGCAGCGCAGGCAAGCTAAAGGAGATCGCCATGTCCCTGCCCCAGTTGAGCGGCATTGCCCGACTCATCGAAGATCCGGAACTTAGGTTCAGCGCCTCGGGAAGCGCGGTCGTGAAGGTCCGCCTGGCGTTCAACTCCCGGAAGAAGGATCAGTCTGGCCAGTGGGTCGACGACGCGACGTTCTTCGTGCGTGGCACGGCGTTCGGCCAGGCCGCGGAGAACGTTGCCGCCTCGTTGCAGCGCGGGATGGAGGTGATGGTGGTCGGCCGGATGAAGACGGAGTCGTGGGAGAAGAACGGCGAGAAGCGTTCGGAGGCTGCCTTGTTGGTGGACAGCATCGGTCCGTCGCTGCGGTTCGCCACTGCGCAGGTGGAGAAGTCGGGCGGCCAGGGCCAGGACCGGCAGGAGTTCCAGCAGGCGCGGCAGGCGCCGGGTTCGGCGAGCGTTGAGGATCCGTGGGCGTCGTCGGCGTCTGGTCAGTCGCAGGCCGGCGGCTGGAACGACGATCCGCCGTTCTAGTCGCCGCTGGTGGCAGGCCCGTTCCCGGTTGGGGGCGGGCCTTTCTGTTGCCCGTTCGTCTCCACCTTCACTGAACCTGTTGTGTGGACCCTCGAAATCTGTCATGCTTCACATGTCAGGCCACACGGCGACAGCCCGAAGCGTGAGGAGCACCCCATGAACCAGGTCGAACTCCTCGACGCCAACGGCTACGTCGTCGCCACCGCCACCCAGTACTGCGTGCCCGACGCCAACGTCCCCGCAGTCGAAGCCCGGCTCCTCGCCGACACCGCCCCGAAGGACGTCGCAGACCAGTCCGCGTACGCCGGCCGCCGGGTCTACGCGTCGGAGTACCGCACCCGCGTCGTGCCCATGACGGTCGGCGCAGTCCTCGCCAAAGCCGCCTGACCCACCATCCACCTGCACTGAAGGAGATCGCCGTGGACAGCAGGGAAGCCGCGAAGGCCCGAGTTCGAGCGAAGGTCGCCGCAGAGAAGGCCCTTCCGGCCAGTGAGCGGATCGCGAACATGCTGCACGCCACGCACACCCACGCGGAGGCGCAGGCACTGCTCGATGAGGTTCGCGCTGAGGCACGGCGTGAGGGGCTGCGCGAGGCGGAGGTCATCGCCGAGCGGAGCAAGGAGAAGCACTTCAAGTTCGGCAACTACGACACCGGCCACGGCGCGTGGATGGTGGCGGACTCCATCCGCATCCATCTGGGCCGCATCGGTGACGCCGGAAGTGATTCCCCCTGACCCACAGTCCGGAGCCCGTCCCCCTGGGCTCCACGGCCGCCCCAAGCCCCCAGCGCGGGGCGGCCCTCTTCCGGCCCCGCCGACACCGCCCAGGAGGCCCGTCGTGCTCGTCACCCTTCCCGACGCAACCACCCTCGACCTCAACCTGAAGCGCTGCTCCCAGTGCGGACGTATCGGCGACCGCTACTTCATTGCCGTGCCCACCGACGGGATCGGCGGCCCGGAGGTGCACGTGTGCAGTGCCCGGCAGGCCTGCCAGCGCCGCGTCGACAAGGCCCGCAAAACGCAGGCCGAGCTGACCGCACTGCGCGCCTGCCCCGCTCCCGCCGAGGACGTGCCGACCGGCCGCGTGCAGGACTGGACGGCTCCCCGCGGCCCGTGGACCGCCGAGCAGCAGGAAGACCACTACCGGGCGCTGGCCATCGCCATCGGGTTCGACCCCGCCAGCCGCGACGCTCTCCACCCCCGCGTCCGCGCCCGCACCGCCCGCACCCACCAGACCGCCGCCTGACCGAGGAGACCCGATGCCTCTGCCCACCCTGCCCAAGACGTTGCAGCCGACTACCGCCGAGGTGCAGCGCCAGGCCGCCGACGCCTGGAAGTTCGCGGGCCCGTGCAAGAAGTACGGGGCGTTGCTCGCACCCTGGTCGACGGAGATGGCCGCTGATGGTTCGCCGATGGTCACGGCCCGCGTGACCGGCCCGCACGCTGAGCAAGCCATGTGCGAGTTCGCGAACGGCCTCGAGCCGGTGACCGCGTCGGCCGAGCTGCGACCGCAGGTCGACTACTCGGAGCCCGGTGTCGTCGCCTGCTCGTGGCGCCGTGGCGGGGTGTGGGTGCGCCTGTGGGCGGTCGACACCGCTGCTGCCCCGGCCCCGACACCGCTCGTCATGCCGGCCCGGGTGGCGCCCCTGCCGTCCGGCCGCCTCCCGTACCGCCGCAACACCACCACCTGCGACACCAGCCGCAACTACACCGAGGAGAACTGACCATGTCACGGATCACGATGTTCGCAAGCCCTGGAGTAAAGGTTCTTGCCGAGGACGTTGACGCCGAGCGTCAGCGACAGCTCGCCAAGTGGGGAGAGCAGGCGCACCCCAACGGGACGGCCATCACTGGTGACGAGGAGCGGGCCAACCGAGCCCGGCACGCCTGCCAGGCCATGGCCGATCTGGGAGAGGTCACGTGGCGGGACATCCTGAACGAGGAGGTCCAGGAAGCGTTCGCGGAGAGCGACCCGGAGAAGTTGCGTGAGGAACTGGTGCAGTGTGCCGCGGTGATTGCCGCGTGGGTGCTGGACTTGGACCGCCGGTCGGGGAGGACCGTGTGACTGTTCCTGTGCAGGTGGGTCCGTCGCCGACCAGCGGCGGGCCCGCACCCCACAAGGCCAGGGGATGCCGTCACCGGCCTCTCGACTCCCGTTTCCCGATAACCCGTCGTGAGCTGGAGCTTCTGCGCCTCGCCGCGAACGGCAACACCAACGAGATGATCGCCCGGCACCTGGGCATCACGAAGGACACCGTCAACGGGACGCTGCGCAAGTCGTACCTGAAGCTCGGAGCCCGGGACCGCACCCACGCTGTGGCAATCGCCCTGATCCGGGGGCTGATTGAGCCGAAGGATGTTGCTGGCGTGCAGATGCTGCCGGGCCGGATGTCGGTCCACGCAGCGTGACCAGTTCGCCGCGATGAACCGGACATCTTAGACACCATCACCGGGCGGAGACCCAAAGCGTCCCGCCCGTCACCACTCACAGTCACACCAGCCCTGGAAGGGGTCTAATCGCCATGCCTGAAACCACGCGCCGCCACGAGCGCGCCGAGCTTGTCGTCGCGGTCGTGATAGCCGCAATCGTCATGACCGGCGCCTACCTCATCGGTGACCAGCTGCCGTTCCCGATCGCCTTCGTCGTGGTGCTCGCCGCCGCGGCAGGTCTGACTCTCCTCGCCACGTACTCCATGGACCGACCGGAGGACCACCGGTGAATCGCGCCGTACAGTTCTCCGCCGCGTACGCCGCCCTGACGGCCGCGCATGAGGTCGCCGACCACATCGTGCAGGTCGATGAGGATGCCGTCGACAAAGGGAAGGAGGGCGCCAAGGGCCGCGTCGCGTGCCTGCGCCACGTCGCCTCGTACACCGCCACGCAGGCCCTCGCACTCGTGGCCGCGGACCGCGGCCTGGGGCTGCGCCTCAACTGGCGCTACGCCACGGCCGGGCTCCTCGTCTCCGCCGTCACGCACTACGCCGCGGATCGCTCCGGCGGACGCTGGGCCGAAGACCCCGAGAAGCAGCCGACGACGCGGATGGTCCGCGCCGCGCACCGGGCGAGGAAGGGCGGCTGGCTCACCCGGGACCCACAGGCCGGCTACCGGATCGACCAGGCGTGGCATAAGGGCTGGATCGCCATCGCCGCGGGCGTCGTTGCTGCGGGAGGTAGGCGGTGATCGCGGGACAGTCTGCGGCCGCGTGGGGCCGCGAGCAGGGGCGTCTGCGGTGGTGGCAGCACCTGGTGGCCGCGGTGGGTGTGGAGACGCCGGAGATGGGCCGCAAGCGCCGCCACAGGGAGCGCTGCGCAGCGGGCTCGGTCGGGGAGAAGCGCACCCACGCCATGCTCCAACCGCTGCTGCGCGAGGGCTGGCATGTGCTGCCGGACCGGCGCGTGGGGCGGTCGGCGAACGTCGACCACGTGCTGGTCGGGCGGGACGGGCAGGTGTTCACGCTGGACTCGAAGCTGTGGGCTGCGCGGGACGAAGAAGGTCAGCCGCGGGTGGTGCGCCTCGTCGGTGGCCGGCTGATGCACGGCGGCGCCGACCGGGACCGGCAGGTCGATACGGCGCTGTGGGAGACGAGGGAGGTGTCGAAGGCGCTGGGTGGTGTGCCGGTGACGCCGCTGATCGTGGTGCACAACGCCCCGGTAGACGGCGCAGGGTTCCGCGTGCGCGGCGTCGCCCTGTTTCCCGCGGACCGGCTGCTGGAGCTGCTGCGGGCCAACGTCGGACCGGCGGATCCGGCCGGGGCGGAACTCCTGGCCAGGTTGGCGGCGATCCGGCTACCGTCGTACACGTAACCGAGGGGGCCACCCTCGAGAGCCCCACTGCCTTCGGGCGGTGGGGCTCTTTCGTGCGTCTGGGCTGGGGTTTTGCAGGTGGTGCAAATCTGATTCGCCACCACCCCTTGCGGCTTCCAGATCTGGAAGCTAAAGTTGTCGTTATGAGGTCAGGGGAAAGCCCCAGACCCCGCCGGAAGGAACCGGTCGATGAACACCACCGCCGCCGCACTTGAAGCCCACGTCACCGTCGCCACCATCCGCACCTGGTGCCGCAAGGGCGTCGTCGCCGCCACCAAGCAGGCCGGCCGCTGGATCATCGACACCGCCTCCCTCGCCCACCGCATCACCATCGGTGCCCTCAAGCGTCCCGCAAAGAAGGCCGTCGCCTTCACCATCGAGACGATGACCGCTATCGGCGGCAACCGCTGGCAGCGCGGCACCATGGACCGCGTCTACCTCAACGACTGGGCCCAGTTCGCGGGCATCGAGGTCGAGCGCTACGGCTCCGGCAGCATCTCCTCCGCATCCCTCGGCGGCCGCGGCATCGCCAACAACCGCGCCGGTCAGCTGCTTGGCGCCATCGACAAGATCTACTTCGACGCGGCCGACGGTCAGCTCTACGCCCAGCACCGCGGCGCCGATGAGTTCGAGATCCGCTACCTCAACGGCGAGCGCGACACCATCAACCTCGTCGCCCGCACGGTCGCCGGCATCCGCACCGCCATCGCCGCCCTCTGAACCCCTCTCACCAATCCCGGCCCGGGGAGAAGCCCCAGGCCGCAACCGGAAGGACCCGGACATGACCACCACTCACTTCACCGCCTGGCTCACCACCGACGCCTCCTGCCTGGACCAGCCCAACATCGACGTCACCGTCCTGGAGGACGAACTCATCGGCGACAACCCTGCGAACGACGGCGCTTGGTCCTCCCAGGGCGACCCGCTGTTCCACGCGGTGACCGGAGTTCCCGCCGCTGACAGCAGTACCGGCCGCGCCGAGAAGGAAGCGCAGAGCCTCCTGGAGGCTGCCGGCTGGACCGTTGAAGGCGACTGGGAGCCCGTCCCCACGGGCGGCGTCGTCACCGTCTCCCGCGCCACCAACTGACCGAACCGCCCGCGGCCCCAGGTGCCCCCTGGGGCCGCCTTCGCATGGAGGACCCAATGACCGACTACACCGACCCGCCCGGCATGCCGGAGGACGAGCGGATGACGGACGCCGAACTGCGCGTGGTCCGCGAGTACCTGAACGTCACCCCGGAGTGGCTCGGACAGCACCTGGGCGTGTCCGCCCGCACCGTGCGGCACTGGGAGGCTGGCAAGTACGCCATCCCCGACGGCGTCCGACTTGAGGTGGAGGATCTGGAGCGGCGCACCGGCGAGTTCGTGGGCGGCATCGTCGACCAGTTGATGGACACGCCGGAACCGGGGGCAGTGACCTACCGGACGGATGAGGAGTACCACGCCGCGCATCCGGAGGTCCCGTTTCCCGCGGCGTGGCACCGGGCGGTGGTGGCCCGCGTCGCCCAGGAGGTGCCGGCGCTGCGCATCGCCTACGCGTCCGACGTGGAAGTGGCGTCCGGCTCGGCGCCACAGGCGGCGCGCGGACGAGAACTGCGCAACGGAGCCGTCTAGTGGCGGGGTCGTGCGAGGCGCCTACGAAGCACTGCGGGACCCCTTACGGTTGGCGGCTCGGCGGGCGGTGCGTTGACTGCCGGCGGGCGCACAACGACGAGACCAAGGAGGCGCGCCGCCGCAAGAACGCCCCGCCATCCGCCCTGCTCGACCGTGTCGCGGAGCAGATGGACCTGGGGATGACCCTGCCCGAGGCGTCGCGTTCAGTCGGGGTGCCGCCGAAGCGGGTGCGGGCCTCGGCGCCTGGACATCCGCGTCTCGCTGCCGCCATCGCCCGCCACGAAGACACCCCGGACGGCGGCGGCGACTTGATCGAGGCCGTGGAGGCGGCGTGCGCATACCTTCTCGCGCTCAAGGGGTCCGCCAGCCCTGAGCAGGCACCCGCAGGGCCCTCCGAGTGGCGGCACTGCCCGTCATTCGTGGCTCTGGAGCGGCATTTCAAGCTCGCTTCCATGTCTCCCCCGGATCGCTTCACTGCGCTGCTGAAGCAGGGGTGTTCCATCCCGGATGCTCTGGAGGCGGCAGGCCCGGACGTTAGCCGCTTCAAGGTCGACAAATGGCGGCGGGAACATCCGGACCTGAATGCGGCGTTCATCGCGGCGCGATGGCAGGACCAGACCCCGCTCTCGCAGCTGACGGCAGAGGAGGTGGCTAGCCTGCGTGCCGCATGGTCTGACCCCTCAGTCCCGATCTCCGAGATCGCAGAACGGTTCAGCGTCCACCCGCAGACCATCAGCAGGTGGCGCAGGAAGCTCGATCTCCCGAGCCGTCGGACAGGCGGCGACGCGGCGGCGCGCACAGACGAGAGCTTCGTCGCCCAGCTGGTGGAGATCTTCGAGCAGGAGCCCGTGGCGTTCGCCGAGGCTGCCAGGCGATGCGGGTTACCCCTTGGTCGCCTGAAGAGATTGAGAGCTGACCCTGAGTTTAGGGCGAGGCTGGATGAGGCTCGACGTGAGTGTCTTGAGCGCATGCGGCGCGAAGTTCGTGAGCGCGTGGCGGCGCGGAAGCGGGGCCTGCTTACGCAGCCCAGGCGCCCGTATGCTGCTCGCCCTCAGATCTCTGACCCCGAAGTGGAGCGCCAGCTTCGGGAACTGTGGGCCAGTCCCAGTTTCACGGCGACGCAGATCGCCGCGGAGCTGGGGGTGAGCCTGGGGACGGTGGAGAACTGGAAGAGGGCTCTCGGGTTGCCGCATCGCTCAAACCACCACCCTGGCAGGGAGCCGTCGGATTGATCCACGTACCGAGACGCACCGCCCGAACTGGGTGGGGCTTCGTCGTGCCGCGGCGCTTTCTTCCTCGGACGGTGTGGCGCCCCACGTTCACGGCTCGAGCGGCGGGTCCCCAGCGGCGGCGATGCGCATGGCGTCGGGGTCCCAGCGGTAGGTGCGGGCCTGATAGCTGGTGTCACTGTCCAGGTGCACGTCGACCTGCACCGCGGTCCGGCCGTCCCGGTACCGGTGCACGGCGATGACGGGGCAGCGTCGCCACTGGCCGCGGATGAAGACGCGGAGCGCGGGCCGGCTCGTCCGCGGCCACGTCTGCACGGTGGGCGAAGGGCCCTGGCCGGGCGCCCAGGGTGTGGCTTCGACGGCCTCGTGGGGCTCGGGTGGGGCCGGCACCCCGGCAGTGTCTCAGCCAGCCTGCACGGCTCGCGCGATGGCCCAGTCGATGGCGACACGCACCCCGTACACGGTGAGGATGCCGCCGACAGCCACGCCCAGGACCGCGCCGATGATGCTGCTGGCCCGGTCGCTTACCGTTGCTCCTCGACTGGATCGTACTGATGCCAGCCCGGGGCGGCGACGTAGCTGGTATCGGGTGGGCAGTGGCGGCACCAGACCGGGTCGGCGATG
This sequence comes from Streptomyces sp. 2114.4, assembly GCF_900187385.1. Taxonomy (NCBI): domain Bacteria; kingdom Bacillati; phylum Actinomycetota; class Actinomycetes; order Kitasatosporales; family Streptomycetaceae; genus Streptomyces; species Streptomyces sp. 2114.4. Next base: position 50,454 of record NZ_FYEY01000002.1, on the reverse strand, counting down.
TGCGCGCTCTTTGGGTGAGTGCAGTGCGTGCACGGGTGATTGGCGGACGTGGCGGACGGCTCGGTCGGGGAGCGAAGCGCGGACTTGGCGGCGAGCACGCCATGCTTGTAGCCACGAAGGTAGCTGCCACGGTCAGGCTCGTTGGCGTCCATGGCCTCAGGTGCGGTGGAGACGTTCTGCACCCGGTCGATGGCGGCCAGGGCCTCGGAGCGCTTCTCGCCCAGCTCGAAGTACTTCTGCTCCCATCCGCGGGCCTGGTTCTCGGCCTCGTCGAGTTGCTTCTTCAGGTCGGGTGGTGGGCTCTGCTGGCGGTAGGCGGCGATGATCTGCGCGGCGTTCCGGGCGTCTTCGGGGACGGCGTTCAGCGGGTCGATGAGGCAGGTGGTGCCGTTGTCGGGGTGCTCGTCTTCGTGCTGCTGGAGGGCTATGACGAGGTCGATCGCCCAGGCGGGCGCGTGGTGCTGCGTCACTGCTGCTCCTCGGCTGGCGGCTCGACGAGAAGGGGCGCCGTGCGTTCCTCGCGGGCGGCCTGGTTGGGGTCGTTGGGGTCGGTGTACCGGTAACCGTCATCGGTGAGCAGGTAGACGGTGTGCCGGATGATGCGCTGGCCGTCCGGGACGGTTTCCACGGTCAGCGGGTCGGGCACGGCGACGTTCTGGTAGTCGATGCCGTTGGCGGTGAGCCAGTCGCAGAGCTGTTGGCGTCGGGGTGTCTCGGCGATGGTGGGCCAGATGGTGGCGTCGTTGAGGACGATGCGGTCGGGCTGGGGTTCAGGGGAAGGGGCCATGTCCCCATGCTGGCGCGGTTCGCCGGATTCATTGCCCCTACCAGGGCGCGGTCGGAAGGGGGCGGTCAGCTGACCCAGGTGCCGGTGAGTGCGGTGGTGGCGAACCCTGGCCCGTAGGCGAGCGTGACGCCGCGGTCCCCGTCGGCTGGTGGGGTGTCGTGGGTGCGGCGCAGCACGTCGAGGACGGAGGCGCCGCCGAGGTTGCCCACCTGCGCGAGGCTGGCCCAGGAGTGGGTGAGCTGTGCCGCGGTGAGGCCGAGGCCTTTCTGGGCGGCGTTGAGGATGGCGGGTCCGCCGGCGTGGATGACCGCGAAGGCCGGGGCGAGGCCGTCGTGCTGCTTGAGCCAGTCACGCAGGGCGGGCATGGCGTCAGTGGGTGCGGTGGTCGCGGCGCGGGTGGAGTCGAAGTGAATGCCCGCCTCGTCGATGCGGCCCCAGTAGCGTTCGCGGGAGTGGGGGAGGAGATATTCCCAGGTGTCGTCGATGCGCATGCCCGGCTGGAGCTGGTCGGCGGTGACGATGCAGGCAGAGGCGGCGTCTCCGAACAACGCCTTGTAGATCATCGACTCCATCGACGTGTCCCCGTGGTGGTAGATCGTGGACAGGGCCTCGGACACGACGACAAGGACGCGGGCGCCCGGGTGCGCGGCGACGAGGTCCGCGGCGCGGGTGAGGGCCTGGGCGCCGCCAATACAGCCGACGGTGGCGAGGGCGATGCGGCGGGCGTCGGGGCGCAGGCGCAGCTGCTCGACGAGGTGGACGTCGAGGCCGGGGGCGGCCCAGCTGGTGGTGTTGCTGGTGACGATCGCGGTGATGTCGCTCGGCTGGAGGCCGGCTTCCTCGAGGGCCCTCTCGGCGGCGGTTTCGGCGAGGCTCGATGCGTCGTCCCACGCCTGCTGGTTGCGGTCGGCGACACCCAGGCTGCCGGATATCTGCTCGGATTCCAGGGGGTGGTGGAGTGCACGGCGTTGGACGCCGGTGTTGCGGATGACGCGCAGCACGGTCCCGAGTTTGGGGTGGTCGGGGTGGTGCTGGGTGATGTTGTCGCAGATGTCGTCGGTCGTGGCCCAGTGGTTGGGATGGTCGATGGTGGGGCGGGTGACGTGCACGGGCATGAGGCCTCCCCCTGGTGAAGCCTTCACGATACGGCGATGGCCCGCCCGGTGTGCCTCGGGCGGGCCGTGATCAAGCCGCGGCTCGTAGGTAGGGGCGGCGTATCTGTGAGGGGTCGGCGCCGGGGTTCAGCTTCACGAACATGACCCGGGCGTTGGGGCTGGACAGGGGCTCTGCCGCGCAGATCTGCACCCAGCACGGCCCGAGCGTGGGGTGGAGGAGGGGGCGTTCCTGCCCGTCGGGGTGGACCTGGGCGGTGGAGCGCTCCTCGTACAGCGGTCCGCATTCGGTGTCCTTGATGACGGCGTCCTCGATGCGGGCGAGGGTTTCGTCGTCGGGCAGGATGGCGCGCGCTCCGCGTAGCTGTGGCAGGACGTACGGCGTCCAGACGGTCTTCCAGCCCGTGAGGGTGGTGCGTGCCTCATCGGACAGCAACATCCACTCCATCATGTTCGGCGGCGGTTGCTGGTGGGCGAACAGGCTGACGAAAGGCTCGTTGTGGGCGAGGAGGTTGTACGACTGGTCGGTGATGTACGCCATGTGCCGGCTGCCGTCGATGACGTCCTTCCACATGCCGGGCACTTCGAGGCCTGAGCGGGGGTGGAGGCGGCTGTTGGGGTCGTCGCCGCGGGCGTAGCGGCACATGGCCACCCACTCTTGCTCGGTAAGGCGGAGTGCGTTGGCGTAGGCGCGGAGGAGCTTGAAGCTGGGGTTGTGGATTTTGCCGTTGATGAGGCGGTTGTAGGTGTTGTTGTCGTAGCCGGCCATTTGGTCGACGTGGGACTGGGTGAGGCCTCGGCCTGCGGCTCGGCGTCCGGGGTTTTGGGCGACCTGGATGCCGGGGACGGTCGCCGGGTCTATGAGGGCACGGCGGGCCTCGAGTAGGCCGGCGAGCGCGGTGCTGTCCAAGCGTTCTCCTGGGGCGGGGCTTTGTTGGGGTGTTCTTCCTAGGAAGGATTCGCTGATGTATTCGGTTGAATATTCGCCAATGATGGCGGTGTCGCCGGTAACGCGGGTGACGGGCGGGCCTGTTGTGGAGCGGGCTTGTCTGGGCTGTCAGCGCCGGCGGCCCGCTCCGGTCATTCGCAGCTGGCCGGTGGCTGGGCCGTCGGGCGGCAGTCGATTTTTGCGTTGCGTGCATATGCCACGGGCGTGTTGACGTCAGGTGTAGCAGGCCGTGTTGCTGCTGTCGCGTCTGGCTGAATTCTATTGCTGTCGGTCATCGAACCCTCACCCAGCGCTCACTCGGCCGTCACGCCGGTCACGCCCCGTTCGACGCGTCGCGGGCATCACGCCTCCTTGGCGCGGTCGAGGATCTGCTGGAGGCCGGCCTCGACGTCGATGACCTCGTCGAGGGCGGCGAGCATCCGGTCGTTGTCGGCGGTGAGCCGGTCCAGCACGTGGTCGGTCTCGGTGCGGGCGGCGCTGTCCGCGAGGTGCTGGTCGATAGGGTCGGTCACTGCTGCTCCTGGGGTTCGTAGTTGTGCCAGGCGTCGTCGCTGCCAGCCTGGTCGCACACGGTGCACAGGCCGACAGATACGGGCTCGTCCGCGTCCTGGTGCTGGTCTTTGGGATGCCCGCACTCGGCGCACGACGCCTCCTCGATGCCGAGGTCGCGGCGGACCGTCTCGATGATGGGCGCGAGCTTCACGGTCTCGGGGAGTCGCTGCTCCCATACAGCCAGGCGTTCCGCAGCGCGGGCGATGGTCGCCTCGGCTTGTTCGGCTCGGCGGTGGGAGCCAGCGAGGAGGTTGACGGCACGTTCCGCCTTCCAGGCGCGGGTCCGCAGCTGCTTCAGCTCGGGGCGGAGGGAGCCGAGGGCGGCGTCGGCGTGGGCGAGCCAGATGGACCGCATGTGGTTCCATGCCGGGTCGGTGTTGCGGAACGCGCGGCTTCCGGCAGCCTCCGCCATGGCGGAGGCGATGCGCTGCCGCAGGTCGTCGGTCACTGCTGCTCCTCGCTGTCGGCCACATCGAACGTCACGACGCGGGCTGTAGTGGTGCGCCGGGCGATGCGGTACTCGAAGTCCGGCTGCGCCCGGCGGCGCGCGGCGAGTCGCTGGAGGACGAGGGCGGGGTTCTGGGTCGTGCCGCCGGCCTGCTCCCACGTGCCGTCGGGCTGCTGGCACTGGACGAAATACTCGACAGTCTCCCGCCGTTCCGTGGAAGCCTCGAGAGATTTGATCGCCGGGTAGAGGTCGGGGAACGCCAAGCAGGCGTCGATGACGTGGGCGATGGTCTGCCGGTCCTTGCCGATGGGCTCGCCCTCGGGGTGCCGCATGCCCTGGACGTAGCCCATGACGGCTGCGTCATGGACCAGCGCCTGCTCCCAGCCGGTGAGGGCGGCGAGAACGGCGCGGACCCTGTCGGCGTGGGCGGCCTGTCGCTGCTGCAGGTAGCTGGCGAGGGAGTCAGGGATGGTGTTGGTCACTGCTGCTCCTTCTTGGTCCGGTTGACGGCCCAGTTCGGGTCGAAGGCAGGCTTGAAACATGGCGTTTGGGCCGATTCAGCACGCCGACGCTGGTTTTCCCGGCGGTTACTCATGGCCTGGATCGGGTGGATGAGGATGAAGCCGAGGAAGTAGATCTGAGCGATCCACCAACCGGGGTGCCGCTTGGCGCTGGCGTGGCGGGCCTGCTTCCAGATCCAGGGATTGAGGCGGTTGTCGAGGGCTTCGATCGGGCGGGTGCGGCCAGCGAGGTACCCGACGGCCAGGGCGGCGATCACGGCCAGCGTGACAATCACCGCTCCTCCTCAGCGCTGCTGCTGCGTCGTGCTTCTGACCGGTGCTGGTCCTGCTGTTCGGGGGTGAGCTGGTCCCATGGCGGCGCGGTGCGCTGCGGGTTGATGTGGGCTGCGCCGGCGAGGCCGCGGGCGAGCTGTTCTACCTGCTCGTCGGTGGCCTGCTCGGGGTGGGTGCTGGTCACTGCTGCTCCCGGGCGTTGATGTGGGCGTGTGCGGCTGCGCGGGCGTCTGTGCTGTGCCCGTTGCGGGTGGGGCGGGTGCTGGCGCCGATGAGCCACGCGGCCGCGGCGTACGGGCCTTCGCGGTCGGCGATGTGCTGGTGGAGGTTCCAGGCCTGGTCGCGGTGCTCGTCGGTGTCGAGCCAGTCGGTGAGCGTGGGGCCGCCGGCGGCGTCGAGGGCGTGGCTGGTCACTGGTCATCCCCGAAGGTCTCGGGGTGGCTGGCCTTCCACTCCGCCCAGTGCTTGCTGGGGTATTCGGTGTGCATGCTGTGGCAGCGGTCCATGACCTGCTCCAGCGTGTGCGCGGGCAGCAGGTCGTACTCGAACTCTCCGCCTCGAAGCCGCGGGGAGACCGGGACCCAGAAGGGGCCGTACTGCCAGGTGACGACGCGGTATGACCAGTCACTGTCACCCCACTTGTGGAAGATCTTGGTGACGGCGTCGACGTCGAGCGGACGTTTCAGCAGCTTGGCCTTGTAGGAGTCGTTGAAGAAGTACTCCTTGTACTCCTCAATGAAGCTGGCGAGCATCCTTGCCTCGGCGTCGGTGGGGCGGGCCTCGGAGCCGCGGTCGAAGGTGGCGATGTAGTGCCACTTGGGGTGGGTACCAGTGACGGGGATGCGCAGGGCGGTGAGTGGGTCGTCGCGGTCGGCGTCGGTTCCGAACGGCCAGGTAGCGGCGGTCATGCGGGGCTCCTTGGGCGGGTGTCCATGCTGTCGCGGTTTGGTGCGGGGCGTTGCCCCGGCGTGGGTCAGTGCGAGGCGTTGAAGAGGGAGCGCGCGAGGCTCGGGCTGAACGCGGTAACGACGTCGCCCGCGGTCCGCATGTCGCGGAAGGCCTCGGTGCGCTCCTCGTGGAGTGCCTGCGTCCACTCAGGGTCCTCGCCGTTGTTGCGGCGGAGTTCTTCTTGAGCCCAGCGCCAGCGGTTCTTGGCGGTGAGGAAGTCGTCGCGGGCTTCGGTGACGTGCTGGGGGATGTGGCCGAAGAGGGCGGTGAGGACTTGGCTGGAGAGCTTGTGTGTCATGACGCTGCCTCCTGCTGGTGTTGCAAGGATTGGGGCGGCCCGCGCCTGGGGGTGAGGGCGCGGGCCGCGGTCGGTGGTGGTCAGCCGGCGATTTCGGGCCAGAGGGCGACTGCGCATCGCATGTAGGCGTCGGCCAGCAGCTTGCGGGACTCGGGGCCGCCGACTTGGGCGGCGAGGCGGGCGTAGATGTCGAGCCGGTCGGTGGTGGCGGGTTCGTTGGCCAGGACCGTGGCGAGTTCCTGCGGGGTGGTGGGCAGCTCGGGGAGGTGTTCCAGCGTTTCGTCGTGGGGCTCGACGTCGACCTGGGCGTCGGCCTGGTCGCGGAGGTGGTGGGTGAGGTTCCAGGCGGTCAGGTCGGCGACGCCGCGGATGGAGTAGGGGCCGAGGGCGATGGTGGTGTAGCCGGGGCGGGTGAGGGTGACGGAGTAGCGGGTGGTGTCCATGCGGGGCTCCCCTGTTGTCTGCTTGAGAACAGCATGACAGATTTCGAGGGTCTGCACAACAGGTTCAGTGAAGTGTTCGTACGGCCCACGCCACGGTGACGACCACCACCGGCCCTCGTTGCCCTGGCATGCCACTCCGACTGCCCGCGACCGTCGCCCTCGCCGAAGCCGCCACCGACCTACCGTCCGGGCCCGGCTGGGCATACGAGCCGAAGTTCGACGGGCACCGCGTCATCGTGGCCCGCCCCCAGGAAGGCCGCGCACGACTCCAGGCCGGCCGCTCCCACCGCTCAGTGACCGCCCACTTCCCCGACCTCGCACAGGCCGCCGAGCAGCTACCGCCGGGCACGGTCCTCGACGGGGAGGCCGTCATCTACCAGGAAGGCCACGTGGACTTCACCGCGGTGCAGCAGCGGGCCCTGTCGTCACCGCTGCGGGCCCGGCTTCTGGCCTCGCAACTGCCCGCCTCGTACGCGGCGTTCGATGCTCTGGCGGTGGAGGGTGAGGATTTGCGGGCGCGGCCGTACGAGGAGCGCCGCGAACGGCTCCTGGCTGTCCTGGGGCCACTGGGGCCGCCCCTCCAGGCCGTGCCGTCCACCACCGACCGGGGCGAGGCCCTGGAGTGGCTGGAGGCCCTGCGCGGGCAGGGCATTGAGGGGATCGTCGCGAAGCGGACCAGCGGACGGTATGCGGCGGGCCGGCGGGCGTGGGTGAAGGTCCGGCACGCGCGGGCGCAGGACGCGGTGGCCGTCGGCTTCACCGGTGCGGCGTCCCGGCCGAAGCGCGCCGTCGTGGATGTGGGAGGCGGCCGGCTGTTGCTGTCGACGCCGCTGGATGTGGCGTTGTCGGGGCTGCTGGCGCAGGCCCTGGAGGTCGCAGGTGACGCGGTGGGCGGGGTGGAGTGGATGCGGGATGGGACGCAGTTTCATGTGCTGCGGCAGGTGATGCCGGTGGAGGTGGAGGTGGGGACGACGCGGCATCGGCATGTCACGGTGCGGCGGTTGCGCCCGGATCTGGGGTAACGGTGCTGGCATCGTTCAGGCGGGAGAGGGAGGCCATGGCCTCACGCAGGGCGGCGCGGGCGACGGTGAGCCCGACTTCGGCGTTGAGGAGCGCCCGCAGGGCCAGGGACACGTCCTCGCCCGGATCCCCGGCCCCGGCCACGCTGACCGTCTGCTGCTCCTCGAGGGCCCGCAGCGCGGCCGCGGTCTGCCGGGCGGCCTGTGGGAGCTGGTTCACGGCCAGGTGCAGGCCCTCGGTGACATCCCGCACCTCCTCGACCGTGCCGAGCTGCGCGGGCTTGGCCGTGGCTGTGACGAGGGCGCGGCATTCTTCCGCGGCCTGGTAGGCAATGAGCGCGGGGTCGCGGTCGATGCGCATGGCGTTCTCCCGGGTTGGGGTGTTTGTCCGGGAGTGTGACAGCAGGCACTGACAACGGGTGCGGTTTGGGGCCGGGGAGGGGTCAGGCGACGCCGAGGGCGGCGGCGTTGGCGAGGAGCTGCTTGATGCCGTTGAGGTCGTAGGGGGTGAGGGTGCCGGCGCGGGAGTCCTGGTAGCCCCCGTTGGGGCTGGTCATGAGCGGCGTGACGCCAGTGGTGTCCTTGACGGTTTCGTAGCTGGTGACCTTGCCGTCGTTGTTCATATCCGAGTTGCAATGGTCGAGGCCCAGGGCGTGGCACAGCTCGTGGACGAGGGTGTTCTTGCGGACGGTGTCGGTGATGGTCCAGGTGCCGTCCCAGTACTCCGAGTCGATGAGCACGTACCCGCCCCAGACGCTGTTGTCGGCGGTGTTGTAGCAGGGCAGGCCCTGGGAGTAGCCCGCGGTGCCGACGGGCCTGTACGCCTCGCCGTACTGGATGTGCCCCTGCGGGGGGACGGTGGAGTAGTCGGGCGTCTCGATGCCGCCGATGGCGATGTTCACGCCGACGCCGACGAGCTGGCCGACCGCGGTGGTCAGGTAGGGGACGTAGCGGTCCTTGAGGGCCTGCGTGGGGAACGTGACCGTGTACTGCTGGCTGGGGCTGAGGCAGTAGGTGCGGCACTGGGTGGTGATCCGCCATCCGGTACCGGCGAAGACGGGCCCGGTGGCGACGAGCCCGCCGGTTCCGGTGGTCGCGGTCCGCGGGGCCGGCAGCGTGGCGGTGGCGGGGAGGCCTGCGGTGTGGGCGGCGGAGAGGTGCGCGGGGAGAGTTGGCATCCGTCCATGCTGGCGCGGATCCGGGCGGGCATTGCCCCTGCCGCTGGAGCACGAAAGCGGCCCCCGGCTTGAGGGCCGGGGGCGGTCATCACAGGCAGGGCGAGGTCAGTCCTCCGCGAGCCCCGGCAGCCCCTTGGTGTCGACGCCCATGGCTGAGGTGGCGGAGTGCATCCGGCCGAGGGCGGCCGCGAGTTCCTGCGCGTGCTGAACCGCATCCTCGCTGGCGGCCAGCATCTGCACGATGGCGGCGTCCGGGTCGCCCTGGCCGTCGATGAGCAGCCGCCCTTGCTCGTAGGTGCGCATGGCGGGCCGGGTGGCCTGGTCGATGGCCTGGCCCAGCATCTGGGCGAGGTGGGTCAGGTTGCCGAGGGCGCCGTAGCTGTGACTGGGGAAGGTCCACTCGTCGCTGGCGTGGCGGCTGGCGTGGTTGAAGGCGCGGATCTGCTCGGCGGCGCTCGACAGGTTCTCGACGGGGCTGGTGTCGGTCATGAGGGGAGCCTAGCGAGGCCCTGCTCACCCCGTCAGAACGCGCTGGACACCAGCCATATGACGCCCACGTACGCGCCGACGCCGACGCCGACGCCGACGCCGAGGATGATGCCGAGCCACAAGCGCGACTGCGCGGCCGGGCCTGGTCAGTGAGCCGCCTTCGCGATGCCCTCCACCAGTTGCTGCACCGCGCCGAGGACGCTGTGCCCGAACGCGGTGGGCGCGAGGAGCAGCCCGAGGACGAGGATCACCGTGATCCCGAACATTTGGTCGAGGCGGGTGCGGGGCTCGACAGGCCGCCGGAGCCGCACGAAGACGATGATGGCGAGCAGCACGGCCACGTTGATCGTGAGCATCCAGCGGTCCCCTCCCACGTCCGCCGGGTGGCGGTCTGGGGATGGTGTACCGCCGCCGGGGCTGAGGTGTCAGTCGAACAGGCGCGGGTTGTCGTGAAAGCGGCGGCCCGGCCGAAACCCGGCCGCCGGAACAGGGGGTCTTGCTCGCTTCGGCCCCCGCCACGCGCCTCGGCTGCTACCAAGGGGAGACCTACAGGGGAGCGGCAGGTGAACTTCGAGTTCGTGTGCGGATGGTGCGATACGGAGTGCGTCGTCTACGGCGAGCCGACCGGGTTTTGGACGGAGCAGTACCGGCTCCCTGGGGAGTGGGACTGCTGGTGGTGCGACGGGACGAACACCACCCCTGACGGGCCGTGGACACCAGCCGACTAACGAGGAGTGCCCCCAGCCGAAGCCAGGGATCACGCCTCCTCGGCGGGCGACTGCGGGTTGAGAACGTCCAAGCCCTGCTGCTTCCACTGCTGCTCATACCGCCACAGCCCGTTCGAGCACTCGTCGCGCTGCCGCGTGTGGAACACGGCGGAGTCCTGGCCCCAGTCGGGACGCCACAGGTTCGGGCCGGGAAAGCAGGTGGCCTTCATACGAGACGTGATCGTCTCACCGCACCCCAGGCACGCGCCCCGCGGAATGGCCATGAGGCGGTCCGTGTGGGCCATCTCGCGGTCGATGGTCGCTTCCAGGGTGGCGTGGTTGCAGGGAGGGACCTCGTTGCACAGGCGGCAGACGCTGTAGTGCTCGGGGAGGACGAAGTAGGTGTGGGAGACGCGCACAGCGTAGTGCTTGGCCTTCGTAGTGGGCCTGTCAGCGGGCCGGATGACAAGAACGACGGGCCGGTGCTCCCACGTGGCGCGATCAGGACCGGGTCCCGACAGGCGGCCGGCGGCGATGTGCTCGGCGCGCCATTTGCAGTACCGGTCCCACTCGTCGCAGAAGCGCTGGGGCCACAGGTCGAGGGGGCGTTCGGTGATCTCGATTACCTCGTAGGCCCTACGGTCACTCCAGACGATGATCGAGCCGGGGCGGATGCGGGTGTCCCGCAGGCTGGTTTCCTTGAGGCCAGGCATCGTGCTGGGCATGTGGCCGGTCTTGTGGTGCTGCTCGGGGCGCCACCGGTGCAGGTAGCTGGCCGGAAGGGACATCACGCCTCCTTGGCGCGGTCGAGGATCTCCTGGAGGCCAGCCTCGACGTCGCTGCGCTGCCACAGGTCGTCGGTCACTTGCTGCCCCTCTGTTGGCGTCGGGCTAGCATCCGGGCTTTGATCTGGTCTTGGGTGGGCTGCTCCCACTGGTGCCAGCCCACGGGCGGCTTCCACTGCTGCATGTGCTGGCGCTGGTCGATGCCGCACCAGCGGCAACTGTTCGGCTGGGGCATGCGGTTCTGCGTCATGCGGCGGCCTCCACTGGGATGTTCTTCTCCGGCCACGTGAGGCACAGGTCGCAGCAGCAGGCGCCTCCGTCCTTGGCGATGACGTGCCCGAACTTGTTGAGGGTGTAGGTGCCGGGCTCGTACCAGTGGGGCGACGTCTCGTAGGGGTTGTTGCCGGGGCCGCGGGCGTCGATCTTGTCGATGACCTGCCGGAACCAGTCGAGGGCCTGAACTTCGGTGCCCTGCCAGGCGTGGCTGATGATCTGGCCGTTGATGAAGGTGCGGACGTGTCCGGGCTGCCGGGCTTTGAGGATTTTGATGTCGCGGCCCTTGTACGTGGTGCGGATCATGCGGGGCTCCTCGAGGGGAGGCGGGTGTCTATGGTTCCGCGGTCAGCGGGGTTCGTTACCCCGACGCGGTGGAGCGGGCGCCGCGGGTGCGGCGCCCAGGGGGTCATGCGGCGAGGAGTCCACCGGCGGCGTGGGTGAGCGCGTCGGTGGCGGTGATGGCGTCCTCGCGGGCGGCGTTCAGCGCAGCGTGGTCGGTGGCGTTGCGCATCGCGTAGGTGGCGGCGGCCGCGGCCTGGACGGTGGCGGCCAGGTCCGGGAGGAGGACGGTGACACGGACGGCGGGCGCGGTGATCGCGGCCCGGGTGGCGTGCGAGTCGGCACGCAGCCCGGTCCAGTCGGCGCCGGAGAGACGGGCGTCCTCCCGCAGCCACATGGTGCGGCGGTGGTCGGCGAGCGCGGTGACGAGGTCCGTAACGGCGTCAAGGGCGTCCCTGCGGTGCGCGGCGGTTGCGGCGGCGGTGCGTTCGGCGCGTTGTCCGCGCTGCTGGAACCAGGCGGAGACGGACGCGCCGGCCAGAGTGCCGAGGATCGCAATGACGGACTGCCACATGGTGAACCTCCGCGAGTCGAGGTGGGCGGCCCGGCCGCCGGGCGACCCGAGGGTCACCCGGCGGCCGGGCCGGCGTTACGTCACCGCTCGCCCAGGTGCATCCGGACCAGGTTGCCGATGCTGTGGGCGACGCCGAAGACGAGCTCCAAGTGCTGGAGTTGCTCAGGCGGCAGCGCGGCGAGGACGATGAGGAGTGCCGCGTAGGTGCCGAACTGGTTGGGCTCGTTCGGGTGGCTGGTAGCGGCGGAGCTTTGGCTGATCATGGTCTACCTCCGGGAAGGGCGAGTGCGGCAAGGTGGCTCCTTGCCTGGTCGCCAAGTCACTTGGAGGCGGGGTGCTGTTGGGCCCCGTCGGTGCCTTCAACACCGGCGGGGCACTCACAGCATGACACCTTTCGAGTGTTTACACAACAGGTTCGGCGAAGCGGGGGGTGAGGGGCGGCTCCCGCAGGCCCCCGCGATCCGTCAGGTGACTGAGTCGATCACCGTGTAGCGACCGTGGTGCACCTTCCGGAGGACCTTGTCCTCGGCAGCCAAGCGGCCAAGGATGTACGAGACGGTCGTGCGTGCGATGCCCAGCTCACGGGACACGGAACCGGTTCCCAGGATCGTGCCCGCAGGGTACGAGCCGTCATTGATCCTGGCGGTCAACGTCTCCCGGACCAGGCGCCTGTCGGCTGTGTCGTCGTAGCCGGCTTTGGGGTCGTACCGGCTGTGGCGCCACTCCTTGTCGTAGAGCGGCTTCTCTTCCTTGGTGGCGCGGACCTCGGTTTCGCGGGCGACGGTGCGATTCTCGTGCCACTCCACCGTGGTGCGCGCGACCAGGTGCCACCACGGCTGATTGTCCTCGTGCTCGCGCAGGCGGTATTTCGGGAAGCGAGAGATGCCGAGGTACAGCAGCACCTCGTGGGTGTCGTAGAGGCGGTATAGGGCGGTGGGTTCATCGGCGTACATGTGCGTGACGGTCATGGTCCCCCCTCGGGACTGGACGGTAGCGGTGGGCACTGACAAGCCCGGCGACGCTGCGGGCCGCCGGGCGGTCGGTCAGACGAGCGCGCCTTCTCGGCAGTCCCGGCAGAGAACGGGCTCGGTGGCGCCGATCAGTGGGCGTGTGCACTCCGGGCACCGCGGTCGGCCAGGAGCCGCCTGGACGGGCACAGACGGTTGCGCTTCTGGCGCCCGGGGGGCTCCTGCGGACTCTCGCTGACGGTCGGCCTTGCGGTCGCTCTTCCTCACCTCGCAAGACCGGCACGGCTCGGCGGTGTCGACGTCCACCCGCTCGTCGCACCGGTCGTGGTCCGAATCGTCGGCCGTCACCATGGCCCGCAGCGGGCCGAACGGCTGCTTGCCCAGCTCTCCCGCGTAGAACTTCGATGCCCAGAAACGCTCCCAACGAGGCAGCACCCGGTAGGCCACCAGCTGCTCAGGCGTCCGCGACCGCGGCGTGCCCTCCGCCAAGCCGGCGAGGATGTCGTCTGCGATGTTCCGGGGCGTCTTCACCGGCAGAGCCCGGTCCAGGTCGCGGGGCAGGAGATCCCGTACGGCCTGCACCATCTGCTTCTGCTCTCGGGTGAGACGGGGCTTGCTGTTGCCGGACGCGGCGAAGCCGCCCTCGGATCCGCCTCTACTACCTGCACCTGTCCTACGGACATCCAGGGCGCGATGCGCCGAAGGTGCCCCATCCGTCTTGTTCGTGTCTGTGTTGCTCTCCGTATTACTAATACGGCCCGGGAAACCGACTGCCGGAAAACCGACGCCCGGAAACCCGTCTTCGGCCTGACCAGCACCAAACGCAGTGTTTCCGCAGGTCACACCGGAAACGGGATCCTGGGCCCCGGCTCCACCAGCGGAAACAGCTTCCTGGAGCATGAAGGTCAACAGTGGCTCCTCTGACAGCACAGACTCGGTCCGCCAGTGGCCACGCTCGTCCTGGAACCGGTTGCGGATGATGTAGCCGAACTGCACCAGCTCGTTCGCCGCGCTGCGCATGGCCTCGCGGCCTTCCACCTTGCCGCCGTGCTTGGCGGCCTCCTTCTTCGCCCGGTCGACCATGTCGTCGACCGTCGTCTCCCAGCCCGGCGGGTAGCTGAGCAGCTCCACCAGCAGGCCGCGGGCCCGCCAGGAAAGGCGGTAGTCGCGAGCGACGAGGTTCGGGACCTGCACGAACGAGAACTTCGGCTGCGTGCGGCGGATGGGCGTCTTCACGCGGGCACCTCCGCCGTGCGGAGGATCACGGTCATGTGGCTGGGGGTAGTACGGACTTCCAGTACTGCTTTGGGTACGCTCTTCATCAACGCCTCTTTTGCAGGGATGGCGAACTGTGCGGCGAGCTGCGAACTCGTCGTATTGCGCTTCGGACGGCCGGCTAGCTGCGAACTGCCGGCCGTCTTTGCGTTTCCGGGACTGCCGCGGATGCGGCCTTGGCGTCCTAAGCGGGTCACTGAGCGCCCCGCGGCTTCTTGTCCGGCCCGCGTCCGGTGATCGGGTTCTTCCGGAAGTACTCGAGGAACGGGCCGGTCTCCATCACGTGGGCGTTGGCCAGTTCCCAGTACGGGTATGGGCGGTCCGGGCCGAAGGGCCAGTCGGGATCGCTGGCGGAGATCCGGCGAACGCCTTCACGGCTCATGTTGGACGCGAGTCCGAGGCGTACGAGCAGGTCAGCGCCGGTCGCGAAGGTCACGACGGGCGGCGTCTGGGTCTTCGTTCTGGGGTCGGCGGGCACCTTCATGCGTCCGCCTTGTGAGCAGCAGTGCTCCAGGGGAGCGCGAGAGTATCGCCAACAAGTACAGTCACAGGGACGGCCTTCCTTGCAGAGGGATGGGGCGTCATGCCGGCGTAGCTGCGATCCACTCGAGGTAGCGCCGGTATCCAGGGCGGCGATCGGTCTCCACACCGGTCGCCGCTCACCTTTTAGGGCGGTCCGCGCATGTATGTCCCCTTCGTCATGCCGCCAGCTCCTTGATTGCCTGCACCGTCTCCTCGGCGGTCCGGTTGCCCTGGAACCGCGGGGCAGACAGCATGCTCGCCAGACGATCAGCGCGCTTGATGATCCAGGAAATCTGCTCCTCCAACGGCAGCGACAGGATCGGCCCGATGGCCTCCGCCGCACCTTCCACGTCACCGAGCTGGACGCGAGCCGTGGCCAGGTAGACGTGCGCGAGGCGCTCGTCGTCCAGCGACCGCTCGTCCTCGGGTCCGGCCTGCCACATGCCGATCGCGGCCGTGGCCTCACGGGCTGCGCGCTCGGCGTCGTGGCCGCCGTCCAGCCAGATCAGCGAAGACCCGGCGTAGTACGACTGCTTGGCTGCGGAGAATCCGAAGAGCCCGCCGAGGCTGTCCGGCCGGCGGATCCGCCCGCGCGCGTCCTCCGCGCCATCCAGAGCGGCGTTCGCCGCCTGTGAGTCGCCGAGATTCGCCAGGCACTGCGCCTCGCCGCACCGGAGCCGGGCCTCGCCCGTCCCCGTCCCGGACCCCACGTGCTGATAGCCGTCCCGGATCGCGTCCAGCGCCAGCCCGTAATCGCCCATGAACCGGCAGATCAGCGAGCGCGTACCAGCCACCCAGGCCGCCAGTTCCGCGTCCCCGGCGTACTCCGCGCACCGAGCAGCAGCCGCCACGTGATGCAGGGCCTCCTGCGGGTCGCCCATGTCCAGCAGCGCGTATGCCAGCACGCCGGACAGCTGCCCGGCCGTGACGTACAGGTCCGAACGGTCCTGCGGCCGGTGATGCCCGGACCGGATCCGCTCGGCGGCCGCGGCCCGCAGTGCGTGCGCGCGGTCCATCATCGGCGCCGGGGGAGTGCCCAGGTAGTCCACCGCGGTCGCCTCAACGCCAGCATGCAGCTCGCTGATGTCCAGGTCGGCCATGGCGCACAGGTCCCGCGATATGGCGAGGGCCGCGGCCCGGGTGCGGTGCGTTGCTGCGTCGCGCCGGCGGATCGCGTCTTCCTTCTCCCACGCCTTGTACAGCTCTCCGTCCGCGTTGAGGGCGACGTCCACCGCGGCCGCGAACGGCTCCGTAGCGGTGCGTCGTCCGCTCTCCGCGTGGGCGAAGTAGGTGCGGTCGTAGCCCGTCCGCGTGGACAGGTCGGCTAGTGACATCCCCGCCGCAAGTCGGCGGGCGCGAAGCTGCTCTGGGAAGGTCGGCATGGTGGCGAGTGTTCCTCCTCTCCGTCTTGCGTGGTGCCGGGTTTGAGGCATCTGCCCGACCTGACCTGTTGACAGATTCCGTTCTGGCGAACTGTCAACAGCTGGCGCTGCTCCTGGGGTACGGACCGGTGCTGGCATGGAAGGCATGAGCGATCACGCCCTCCTGGCCGGCCTCGGCCTACGAATTTCCTTCTTCCTTGGCCTGCATCCGGTCAGTCCGCTGCCCCTGCCGGGACTTGCGGTTGGTGAAGTACGGCTCGAGGACGTGCCAGTCGAAGACCCTGATGCGCCCCACCTTCGTGGCCTCGTCCATGGGGATTGGCCAGTCCGGGTCGGTTTCGGCGAGCTGCCGGATTCGTTGGGGGCTGATCTTCTTCAGGCCGCTTGCTTCCAGCCGTGCAGGCATGTCAGCGAACGACACCAAGTCGGGGGCTCCCTTCTCTTCGCTTCTCTCTCCCTTGGGGGAGTCGGTCATTACGCATCCTCTCATACTTCCTTGTGCTGGAACAAGGAAGTGCGCTATGGTCGTCTCAGCACAACAGCAAGACCCCGGGCCAGCAATTGCCGGACCGGGGCCGTGTGTCCAACCCGGTGCTACCAACACCGAACCGGATGCGCACCGTCCTACCTGCCCAAACAGGAGACGATCCACATGCAGGATTTTCGCACGACTGCGCACGTAAGCACCATCGGCCCGCGCACGGCGCGCCCGGTGGTCCCGATCCGCAACCAGGCCGACGAGCTGCTGCTTGAGAACGCCGTCGCGTTCGCCAGCCTCGTCCAGGCCGCGATGGCCGCCGCCCCGAACGGAAGCCTCGGCGACCCGGCCGCAGTCCACGCCATCAGCGACCCGGACACCGGGAACCTGATCGGCGGAGGACAGCTCCCCGACCACGTCGTCCGCACCCTGACCGCCGTGTACCGCGAGGCCGCTGACCGGCTGGCCGGCGACGACGGCCTGACCGCCCTCATGGACGCCGTGTTCCCCCGGCCCCGCGACTCCTGGCCCTCGCCGGCGGTGCGTGATGGCGGAGATCTACAACCAGCTCGGCGACGCCGCCACCATCACCCTCGTCGGCCTCGCCCTCATCCTCCGCGACGACTTCCGCCTCCCGGCCTGGATCGTCGCCATCCCCGGCAGCCTCTACACCCTGCGCTGGATCGCCCTCGACGACACCGGCAACGCGATCAGCGGGGCTCTTTTCACCGCCATCGCGGTAGCGCTCCTCACCTGGATCAGCCACGGACCGAAGACGGAGGGCGCGGCATGACCGCCGCCGCGGCCCCCGAGCCCGTCGACCTCGACCTCGAAGCCGAAATCGAGCTCACCTTCTGGGCCATCCACCCCCTCGACCTCCTCGCCGACGTCTACGACCACTCCGCCGACCCCGACGCCTCCTTCGCCGCATTCCAGACCCTCGTCGACCCGCTCGAAGGCGGCACCGCATGACCCGCGACGACCTCACCACCGCGATCCACGAACTGTCCGGCGGCCTGTACGGCGCCCACCCCCTCCTCGACCAGATCATCAGCAACACGGTCGCCCTCCACCACGCCGACCTGGACACCGACGGCCTTGCCGCCGTCGCGCCCCGGCTCTTCGGAGACGACAGCTTCCTCCGCCTCCTCGCCCTCATCGCGCAGGGCATGGCCAGCAGCGACACCGTCCAGGACCTCGCCCCCAACGACCGTGACGGTGCCCAGAGCGCCCTCAACTCCCTCGCCGACCAGCTGCTGGCCTTGGCCGCCGGCCTCACCCACATCGCCGATCAGGCCGCCGCCGACAAGGCCGCCTGGCACCTCGACCCCGCATAGGAGCACCGACATGGCCACCACGATCCGGAACACGTACGGCACCCCGCACAACGTCAGCGACACGAACCCGACCCACGTCACCAGCTGCGACCGCTACCGGCTGCCGCTCGTCGGCACCATCGCCCCCGGCAACCCGGGCTACGAGGACATGGTCGAGATGCTGAAGGACAACGGCCACGACACCCGCCCCGAGGGCTACGGACTGATCTTCCTGGAGTCCGAGGAGTTCAGCGCCACCTACTTCGGGTCGATCGAGCAGATCGAGCAGTACAAGCGCGACAACGTCGACGGCAAGGCGACGTTCGATGCCCAGCAGGGCGTCACGTACGCACAGTGGCCCCACGGCAAGGGCTGGGACGAGTTCCTGCCCCGCGTCTTCTGGAACCAGGCAGCCCGCGGAGCAATCGCGGACGGCGTCGGCCTCGTCACCGCCTTCGCGCACACCGAGGTTCCGGGCGCCGAGGTCATCGTCTACGAGTTCGAAGGCAAGTGGCTGCCCGACAGCGACACGACCCAGATGGTCACTTACCACTGCACCGCCTGCCACAAGGACACGTTCCACGACTCCGGGCACGTGCGCGAGAACAACGGCCCCTACAGCCGACGTTGGGCGGCCCGGCAGGCCCGGCAGCACATTGTGAGCGCTCACCGCCACGGCGTCGGCGACAGGAACAGCTCCTGCCGGCCGAACGGCGGCGAGATGCTGCGCGTCGTCAACGCCGTAGCGAAGAACCGCCTCGGCATGACGAGCAACCCTCTGCCGGACACCGACGACGCGTACTGCGCGACCAAGGGCCCCTGCTCGATCATCCGCGAGCTCCGCGCGGGCGTCCGCCCGGCCGTCTACCGCGCCTGAGAGACCCACCCCAGCCTCCGCACTGCACCCGAGACAGGAGAACACGATGAGCAGCAAGGCCGAACGCAAGCAGGCCCGCGCCGAACACCGCGCCGCCAAGCAGGCCCTCCACAACAACCAGGCCGCCGAGAAGAAGGCCGGCATCAGCCACGAGACCGACACCTACCGCGAGCTGAACGCCCGCGTGAACGAGACCGAGAAGTCGGTGCCCTGGTACCGGCGCTAGCCACCCACCGACCGGGGCCCGGTCGAGCCGACAGGCCGGGCCCCACCCACCGACCCCGCATAGGAGACCCCATGGCACCGCCCAAGGCCGAAACCGCCGCCATCAACGCCATCAACAACCTCCACACCGCCCTCGCCCAGTCCGGAGCCGCCCACGACCCCGCAGGCATGACCGACACCGACATCAACCGCGTCGTGGATGCCGCCTACACCGCCCGCGCGGCACTCGACGCCGCCGGCGGCCCCCTCAAGACCGCCGCCGACAAGCTCACCGCCTGACCACCCCTCCCGCGGGGCCCGGAAGCCGACACCGGGCCCCGCACCCCGCGCCCGAAAGGACACCGCCGCCCATGCTTTCCCAGATGCTGCACGCGGTCGCGCAGGTGCCCGGAGAAGCATGGGCCGTCCTGCTCGCCCTGCTCACCCTCACCTTCGGCTACCGCATCGCAAAGACCCGCGTCCGCACCGACCGCAAGCAGCCCCACGACGCCAAGAAGCGCCGCGCCCGCACCGGCTTCCTCGGCATGGGCCTCGTCGTCGCCGCCGGCCTCGCCCTCTCCACCAACACCTCCTCCCGCTTCGCCGAGAAGCGCCTCCACATGGACTCGCCCTGGCACATGACCGTCGGCCTCGTCCTCGAAGCCATCGTCATGGGCCTGTCCATCTACTCCTGGGCCTTCAACGACAAGGGCGCCGCCCGCACCGCCTACTTCCTCGTCTTCGCCCAGGCCGTCGGCGCCACCGAGGTCGTCCGCCAGGAGCACGAGGACCTCGGCACCGCACTGGTCCGCATCGTCGGGCCGGTCATGCTCGCCTACGGCCTGCACAAGCTGCTCGGCCTCGAAGCCAAGCTCGGCAAGATCGAGATCAAGTCCGACGGGATGCTCGCCCGTGCCTGGCGCGACCGGATGAAGCGCCTCGAATCCAAGCTCGGCATCGGCTCCCGCGGCGCGGACGCCGAGTCCATCAGCCGCCGCAACGCCCAGGACAAGCTCGCCACCCTCACCACTCTCGGTAAGCCCTGGTACATGAGCCAGCACCGCTACAACAAGGCCCTGATGCGCGCCGGCGACGCCTCCTTCCACGGCCTCGGCGACACCCTCGACGAGCTCGGCATCGAGCTGCGAATCACGACCCGCATCGACCGGATGCGGGCCTTCAAAAACCTCCCTTCCCGGGACGAGACCTACGTCCTGCGGTCCCTGCGCCCCGCCAGCGGCCCGCAGGGCGCACCGGAGGCCGCGCCCGACGACATCAGCGCTCTGACCAGCGAGGGCGCACCGGGGCGCACCACAGGGCGAGGTGAAGGCGCGCCCGAGGCGAACCCGGGCGAGGCGCAGGCGAGCCAGGGGCCCGACGCAGGCGAGACCGACCGGCGCACCCTCGCTTTCGACCTCTACTTCGACCTCCGCAAGACCGGCCCGGCCCCCTCGCAGAACGCCTTCGAGAAGGCATGGCGCGATGCCGGCTACGGGCTGAAGACCGACGACATTCGCGCCCTCTACAAGGACGTCCACACCAAGGTCACCGGCAACAACGCGTAACCGCCGCGCCGCCCACCACCCCCGGAAGGAGGCCGCCATGAGCCGCACCACCACCTTCGACCAGACAACGCGGACGGCGCCCTCGAGTGCCGCCCCGGTTCGCACGAAGACCACCCGGCAGCTGGTCGACGAAGCCCTCCGCGGTCTCCCGCCGGTGACCTCCGAGACCCCGTCCTGGTCCCACCGCCTCCTCCCCGCCACCGTGCGGGGCCTGCTCGCCGACCTCGGCCTGTGGCAGGACCCCACCCCCCAACGCCCTTCCGTCCACCTTGAGCAGGTCCTCGCCGTACTCCGCCGCTACGGCTGGTGCCAGTCCCTCGACGTCACCGCCACCGGCCGGCTGTGCATCCGCGGCGCCATGAACGTGCTGGAGAAGACCGGTCACGTCACCCCCCAAGCCCGTGACCGGGCCGTCCACTACCTCCAGCAGACCCTCCATCAGGCCGGAATCACCATGCAGTACTTCGCCTGGAACGACCTCCCCGACCAGCAGTTTTCCACCATCCAGACCCTCCTCGAAGCCGCCGCCCGCACCGCCCGAGAAAACGGAGAATGAAATGCCTGCCCCCGACCCCGAATTCGACCGCATGATGAGCAAGGAATTCCCCGTGAACTACCCCGCCGAATACGTCGACAACACCCCCTATGGCGGACCCGCGCAGGCCGCAAAGCCCGGCCTGACAAAGCGCGGAAAGGTCGCCCTCGGAATCGGCGCCACCGTCATCGCAGGCGGCGGCCTGATCGGCTACCAGACCCACGCCGCCAACGAAGTCAAAGCGCAGGAAATCGCGCTGAAGGCACAGGCACTGGAAATCCAGAAGATGCGCGAGCTGAACAGGGCTAGCGAGGCCAACAAGAAGGCGCAGAACAAGCAGGCCAACGCCCGCCAGGCCTCCATCGACTCGTGCGTGAAGAGCCACGACGACCAGGTCGGCAAGGTCCTCGGAACCACCTACCGGGACGTCGTCGAGGCCTGCCAGACCCAGTACCCGGACACCGTCGCCGGCGGTGACATGGAGGCGGCAGGCGCCTCGCAGACCGCCACCGACAACGGCGCCGGCGGCGTCAACCAGGGCCTCCTGGTCGGCGGTGGCGTCCTCGCCGTGGCCCTCGTGGTCGCCGTGAAGAAGGGCACGCGGAGTAACCCCGCCTAGTTCTTACTCCTCTTCCTTCAGCCCGAAAAGACCTCCTCTCGACCCCCTAGAGCCCGCCAGGACAGCTTTTTCGGGCCGAGGGATGAGGAGTAAGAACTCCACCGCAACCACGTCAGCTACCGAGAGTGAGGAGTGTGATGGCAACCGCCACCGTCCCCGCGGCCGTTCCCGACCCCAACGACCCGCCCAACACCAGCACCGGCAACGGCCCCTCCGGGCTGCTCGCATCCATGCTCGCCCCCGTCGAGCCCGCCCGGCCTGCCACCTTCGACATCCCCGCACCCGCGGCATCTGACGGGACGGCCGAGGAGGCCGTCGCGGCCGCGTCCAGCGCGGCCTACCACGGCACCGAAGAAGCAGCCGGCCCCGGCCACAAGAGCAGCACCACCATCGACAAGAAAAGCATCTGGCGCGCCTGGCTCCTTGCCGGTGCAGCCCGTTGGGGAAAGGGCGGCGGTGCGCACAATAAGCGCCTCGACATGCTGAAGGCGAAAGCCGCCGCGCATCAGGTGAAGGAAAACAGGCAGGTTTCCGTAAACCGCTCCAGCGGCCTGCTTCCCGGAAAAGGGAATGCAGGATCCAACGGGAGCGGGAAATCTGGCGGCGGCAAGGGTAATTCGGGAGGAGGGGGATCTGGCAGCTCCGGCGCATCCGGGAAGGGGCCAGCCAAGGGGCCGGTGAAGAGCCAGGGGAATTCCAACGGACACGCCCACAAGGGCCCGGCGGGACGGTCTGGGGGCGGTGCCGGCTCCGGATCGGGAACTGGCGGACGCGGGGCGGGCGGGTCTGCCGGCGGCGACGGCGACAGCAGCAGTAGCGGCCGCGGTGGCGCCGCCCCCAAGTGCCCCAAGACAGACGGAAGCAGCGGACGCGACCCGAAGCCCTCCAAGGCCGACCTGACCAAGGGCAAGGACCACCACCACGGTGGCGGGGCGAGCGGCAGCAAGAACGGCACTACCGGCCCGACCGGAAGCAGCGGCAAAAACGGCACCTCCACCAACGGCGGCAGCGCCAAGGGGCCCAGCCCCGCGGCCGCCAGCAAGGACGGCAAGAGCCCCAAGGCTACCTCCGGCAAGGGCAGCGCCGACACCAAGGGCGGGAAGGCCAGCAAGACCGACCTCACCAAAAGGCCTGGGGAGAAGCCCGGCAAGCCTGACCCGGCCGAAGCGCCCACCGGCAAAAACCCCGAACCGGACTCACCAGCCACCAAGACCGACAAGACGCCCAAGGACAGCAAGGACAGCAAGGCCAAGGACGACAAGACCGCACAGCCCAAGTCCAAGGCCGAGACCAGGAAGCAGGCCGACGGAAAGAAAACCGTCGGCAAGCCCTTCACCACCAGGGAGTCCCGCGCAACCGGCTACCGCGACGGAATCCGCGCCGCCACCTGCGTCGCCCACGCCAAGGCGTACTGCGACGGCGTCAAGGACGGCTGGAACGACGTCACCGAGGCCGCCGACCGGCAGAAAGCTCAGCTCGACAAAGCCCACGAAAAACGCAAGAAGGCACGGGAAGCAGCCCGAGACAAGGAGCAGGACGTGAGCGGAGCCGGCACCAGCGCCGACCATCACAAGCCCCAACCCATCGAAGTGAAAGGCGTCGACGCAGACACCGTCTGGCTGGGCGAAGGCGCCGACCGAAACTCCCTCAGCCGCGGCGAAGTCCGGTCCCTCAAGCACTTCGAACGCCGCCTCGAGGCCAAGGCGACGTCCATGAAGAAGGTCGCCGAGGGCACGAAGCTACTCAAAGCCCACGCCGAGGCACAGTCCCAGAAGGCCACCGCGCTCATGGAGGCAACCAAGTCCGTCAAAGGCGGGGAGAAGCTGATCGCCTCCCTGGTCAAGACCGCGGACGCGGCGAAGGTCCAGGCCGACCTGGCCGAAGAGATCCACAAGCGCGCAGTCCGCGCCGCCGACGGCTGCGCCGCAGTCCTCGCCAACGCCCAGACCCGATACGGCGCCATGTACAAGGCCGTCGTCGACTCCGACGAGGAAGTACCCGGAGAAATGGACTTCTACAAGGACGGAGCCACCACCCATGGCTGACATCACCTACAAGCAACTCAAGGCCGCCGTCGAAGGCCTCGCCAAGGAGGTCACCCGCGCCTCAGACGCTATCCGCGGCAAAGCCCAGCAGATCGACGAAGAGGCCAAGGACACCGCCCGCATCGCAGAGATGATCGCCGGGATGGGCGTCGACACCGCCACCGTCGGCGAGACCCGCGACCTGTCGCGCCTCATGAACGGCGTCTCCGAAGCGGCCATCGCCTACGCCTCCGCCGGCGGCAACACCGCCAAGTCCGCCAACGCCGCAGCCATCCAGGCCCACACCACCCACGGCGGCATCCAGGAAGCGTTCGCCAGGGCCGCGCTCGACATGAGCCACCTCGACCGCGAATGGCTCCGCCAGGGCTAACCGCCCAATGCGGCGGGCGGGACCGGAAGCCCCCGGTCCCGCCCTCTAACCCAGGCCACTACGACCCGCACCCAGGAGTATCCCCGTGAACACGCCCGCCGCCACCACCCCCCGCACAGCATCCACCGAACGAGCCGTCGCCTTCGCTACATCCGCAGCCCCCGTAGCCGTCGGCGTCGTCGCCCCGTTCCTCGACGGCGGCGCAGCGTTCACCGCGACCCTCGCCTACGGAGGCGCAGCCGGATTCATGGCCGCCAACTACATGCGCCGCATCCCGCAGGCCCTGGCCAACAACCTCCCCGCCGCAGACATCATGCAGGCCCACCGCTCCCCGCTGTTCATTTCCACCCTCTCCACCGGCATGGCCCTCGGCATCGGCACCCTCGGCGGACCCGACGGCGCCGACGCCCTCATGGCCGGCCTCCTCACCCTGCCCTCCGTACCCGGCATCGTCTCCCTCGGCTGGTGGGCCGCGGTCGCCCTCGTGCCGCTCAAGCTCCGCAACGTCTTCGGCCGCAAGGCACGCAAGACCTCCGTGGGCCACGCTACGGCCGCAGCTGTGGCGCACACACTCGCCCCGACCGACGCCAACGACATCCTCAAGCAGTGGGCCCAGCACATCTCCAACCCCCACAACGGCACCCACAAGGGCCAGGAACTCACCGTCCGAACCATCGGCCCGAACCGCTGGACCGGCACCATCACCGCCCCCGTCGGATCCTCCGTCACCGTCACCGAGGAGAAGATCTCCTCCGTCTACCGCAAGGACGCCGCCTGGATCACCCTCAGGTCCGGCGCCCACACAGGGGAGAAGCACATCACCGTCAACCTCACCGCCCCCGCGGAACTCGACACCAGCACCCTCGCCGGGGCCTGGAAGAAGTGGGTCGCCCCCGCCGTCATGAAGGGCTCCCACCTCGAAGAAGTCCAGACCGACCCCCACACCGGCGGAGAGGTCGCCATCGTCGTCGCCAACGAAGACACCGCCCGCCTCGTCACCCCCAACCAGGACGACCTCGCCGGAGCCCTCCGCACCACCACCCTCCTCTGCTCCTACTCACCCACCCCCGGCAACCCCCGCCGCGGAGAGATCCGCCTGATGCAGCACAACCCCCTGGAGGACGGCACCCCGTTCCCCGGCACCGACGTCCTGAAGATCTCCGAAGGCGGCTACGTCCAGGTCGGCCGCCACGTCTCCGGGTTCCCCGCCCGCGTCCAGTTCACCGACCCCGTCCTCGGCGCCCGTCACCTCTTCATCGCCGGCGTTACCGGGTCCGGCAAGGGAGGACTCGTCCAGATTGCCGCCCTCGCCGACCACGTCAACGGCCACGCCATCATCTACTCCGACCCCAAGGGCTCCTCCAACCCCGACGTCGAAACCATGGCCTGCTACAACGGCCTCGGAGAAGACGGCTGCATGGGCGGCCTCCGCGTCGCCTACGCCCTCATGCAGTGGCGCATCGAAGAGTCTGCTCGCCTCAAGATGAAGAACTTCGTCGCCACCCCGGAACGCCCCTGGGTCCGCTTCATCCTCGACGAGGCCCACGTCCCCCTCTCCGAGCTGGACCACCACAAGAAGGAAGCCCGCATCATCCTGGAGGCCCTTGCCGCCAAGGCCCGCTCCCTCGGCATCATCCTGCTGATCGTCAACCAGGCTGTGAACGCTGACAAGCTCGGCGGCTCCACCGCCCTGCGCACCAATGTCATCCAGGGCGGCAGCCTCGTCATGCTCCGTACCGACTCCGACCAGCAGCACCTCGCCACCACCGGATTCGAAGGCGTCGACCCCGGCCAGATCCCTGCCGCCTGGGACGTCGACCGCCCCCTCATCTACGACGAGACCGTCGCCCTCAAGGACCCCCGCTCGACCTTCGGCCTCGGATACACCCTCGGCCCCGGCGGATCCGCCGAGATGATGCGCACCTTCACCCTCGAGTCCGCCGCTCCCTACATCGACGAGACGGCCGTCGCCTACCCCGCGGACTGGCCCGACTGGGAGAACCGCGACGAGATCGCCGCCACGTCCATCCTCGGCGAGGACGGCGCAGACGGAGACTTCGGCGATTCGCCCAGCACCTTCTTCAGCGGATTCGAAGCCCCCAAGAAGCCCGCCAGCGCCGACGACAAGATCCTCCAAGCGCTCGAGGACGTTTCCGACCCGCTGGGCATCGACGTCATCTACAAGCACAAAGACGAGATCGCAAAGCTCGCCGACATCCAGGGCTCCACCCTCGACAACGCCCTGACCCGCCTCAAGAAGGCAGACAAGATTCACCCCCGGGAAGGCGCCCGAGGCGAGTACGGCCTGGGCCCCAAGCCCACCACCGACGAGGAAGCCCCGGCGGAGTAGCGCCTGTGCCCAGCACCACCCCGGCCCCGCCGGACCGCACCGCGACGTACACCGCCCGCACCCCCAGCGGGCGGCTCGTCATCGCCCACCTCGGCCCCGACCCCACCAGCCCCCTGCACCGCCACCTCGCCGCCGCCCGCCTCCACTACGAGGCCCCACAACCCCGCAAGTGATCACCGCTTCAGCCTCGTAGACTGAAACGCTCCCCACTGGAAGGACCGCCCGCCATGCGCCCGCACCGCCTCATGGAATTCGTCGTCGACGCCCTCGGCAAAGCCCCCGAGGTCCAGCGCGCAGAGGCGTGGCAGGAAGGTACGACCCGGCCCGCCGGCGTCCACGTCACCTTCATCACCGGCTCCGAACTGTGGCTCGCCATCACAGGAGGCCGCCCCGGCGACGACCACAGCCAGCCCGAGGTCCCCGTCACCGACGCACCCCCCGCCGAAATGCCCGTCCCCGACCTCCTCCGGAACGGGAAGATCACCCCGTCCAGCGCTGAGGCGTACCTCGCCGCCGTCCTCAACAACTCCGGCAGCGCAGAGATCAAGCGCACCTACGCCTACTCCGCCGACGCAACCCCCACCGTCCACCCCGGCGTCGGCATCGAATTCCACTCCGAAGCCAAAGGCTGGATGCCATTCGTACACACCGCCCGCCCCGGCCAGGGCAAGGGCAGCAGGGCCTTCGACCTGCAAGACGCTTTCTGACCACTGCCCCCGGGTAGTCCAGGGTGTCGCTCCGCACGGGGCGGCACCCTTTCGCATGCCTGGAGGCATCATGCGGATCGACCCGGCCTTAACCGAAGCGACCTGCCCCAGCTGCCAGCAGATCGTCGGCAGCCCGCCCGGCCAACCCGTCACCACCCACCAGAAACCCGACGGATCCCGCGAGACGTGCCCCGGAGGCCTCGGCCAGTAGCCCGGGGGAATGCACGCCAGACAAACCCGCTGACGTGCCCCACCATCAACAGTGCACGGCCCGGATCCATCTTGTCCTTAGTGTCCCCGCGCCGAGGAACCGGGTTGAACCGGGCCGTGCACCCCCAAACGTGCGCCCGTCGTTCCCCCAGACCGCGGCGCACCGCCCGGCAGGAGCGCACTCCCCGCCGCGGCCGGCGGCCCCGTCCCTCAGGGCGGGGCCGCCCTCTCTCACCGGTTCGTACGCAGCCACGCAACCGCATGCTGGATCGGCACATTCACCGCCGCGGAGTTGCCCCGCGCGTTGAGGTTGTCCCGCCCGTAGTGATCCGCCGCCTCCTCGCCCCGCCGCAGATCCCGGATCGGCTCCGCGAACCGCGCCTTGTCCTCCGCCACCAGGGCCAGCCGCAGATCCCGCGCCGCCGCCAGCTTCGCCTCCATGAAGTCCGTGCAGTCCTCCGCGGAGCAGCCCGGCGCGGTCACCTCCTGGTACCGGGACAGCGCCTCGTCCACGCCCATCGCAGCCGACGACGAAGCCGCGGCCGACGGGCCCGCCGATGCCTTACCCCCTGCGTCCCCCGTTCCGCCCGAGCAGCCCCCGACCAGCACCAACACCGCCACAGCAGCCACCGCTACACCCGACACACGCACACGTCTCATACGGCGGAGGATCCCACCGCCACCGGGCACGGGGGAACGGAACGTCAGAAACCGGGGAAGATTCAACTAGGCGCGGGGCCTGCACCACCGACACGACCAAGCGGGAGCCCCGACCGCCATGCCCCACAGCAAATCCGAAATGGCCGAAGTCTCCGAACGGCGCCGCGAAATGTTCCGACGCCGCCGCGCCGGCGAGTCCATGGACTCCATCGCCAAGTCCTTCGGCCTGAGCCGCGGCACCCTCGCCAAGGACTTCACCCGCGCCTACCGCTCCTACCTCGAGGAAGAGAAGACCGAGGCCGACGTGTGGCGCCGCTTCCAGACCGACCGCTACGAGGAACTCCTCGCCGCGGTCTGGCCCGACGCCCTCGCCGGTGACGTCCGCGCCAACGAGCAGGCCAGCAAGCTGGTCGACAAGCTGTGCCGCCTCAACGGTCTCGACCAGCCCGTCCGCGCAGAAATCACCGGAGCCGACGGCGGCCCGCTCGCCCTGTCCAGCGCCAGCCCCGACGAGCTGATGACGCTCATCTCCGCCAGCAGCCGTCTCGACCACGACAACCCCACCAACACCGCCACCTCCACCCCCGATGAGAACGACGGCGAACAGGAGGAGGACGGGAAGGAGTGAGCAGCCAGATCGAGCGCGCCCTTGACCGCTATCGCTCCCTCCCCGCCGACGAGCGCGCCGCCGTCGTCCAGGCCGCCGACCCCGAGATGCGCAAGGTCCTCGCCTGGGCCGAAAAGAAGATGGCGCTCGAGCGGTCGCCCGGCTCCATGGCCGCGGTGCTCACCGGCGGACGGGAGTGGCAGGCCCGGCACCTGGACCTCATCGACAAGGCATTCGTCCGCATCGCCAACGGGGAGCGGATGCGTGTCCTGCTGAACATGCCTCCACGGCACGGCAAGAGCGCCAGGGCCGCGCGCTGGGCTCCCCTCTGGTATCTGGCCCGGCACCCTGATCACCGCGTGATGATCGCCTCCTACGCCGCGAAGCTCGCCGAGGGGCACGGACGGTGGATCCGCGACGGCATCAAGGAGTTCGGCCCGCAGCTGGGCATCGAGCTGCGCTACGGCTCCATGGCCGCGAACCGCTTCGACCTGGCCGGCACCCCGGGCGGGCTCGTCACCGCGGGCGTCGGAGGATCTTTGACCGGCATGGGCGCGAATGTCGCAATAGTCGACGACCCCCTGAAAGACGCCAAAGAAGCCGACAGCCCCGTCAAGCTCGCCAACCTCTGGGACTGGTGGCAGCAAGTCATCAACACCCGCATGGAACCCAACGGCTCCATCGTCGTCATCCAGACCCGCTGGTCAGAGAACGACCTCGCCGGCCGCATCCTCCAAAGCGGCGCCGAAGGCTGGACCGTCCTCGACCTCCCCGCCCTCGCCCTCACCGACACCGACCCCCTCGGCCGCAAAATCGGCGAACCCCTCTGGCCCGAACGATTCCGCCGCAAGCACCTCGACCGCTTCAAGAAAGACGTCGGCGAACGAGGCTGGTGGGCCCTCTACCAACAACAACCCCGCCCCCTCGAGGGCGGCGTGTGGCAGTGGCCCTGGATCACCGAGAACCGCATCACCGCCCAAGCCTTCCGCGGCATCGACCTCACCCGCACCCTCGTCGGCATCGACACCGCCGGCGGCCGCGAAGACAGCGATGAAGTCGGCCTCATCGGCGCCGGCCGCGACAAGGAAGGCGAGATGTACCTGCTCGCCGACCGCTCCGGGAAGATGGGCGCAGCCGACTGGGGCCGCGCCGCCTGCCTCCTCGCCATCGACCTGACCGCGGACGCCTTCGTCGTCGAATCCAACTTCGGCGGCGACATGGCAGCCCAGATCATCCGCCAAGCCTGGGCAGAACTCGAGCGCGAAGGCCGCACCAAGGGCCTGCTGATGCCGCGGATCATCGAGGTCACCGCCAAGGTCGGCAAACGACTCCGCGCCGAACCAGTCGCCCAGCTCTACGAGAACGGGCATGTCCACCACGTCGGCGAATTCCCCGGCCTGGAGATCCAGTACATCTCCTGGCTCCCCGGCATGGACTCCCCAGACCGCCTCGACGCGGCCGTACACGTCATCACCGAGCTCGCCAACGAAGTCGCAGCAGCCGTCGGCACAGCTCAGTACGCCGACAGGCGACTCTCAGGGCGCCGCTAAGACTCTGCTAGGCCCGCCCGGGACCGTCCGCCCCGCTCCAAAGCGCTGAAAATATCCCTTAGGCATATGACAAGACATTGAGTTTCCCGCATTACTAACAGACAGTGGAAAGAATCACGAGTGACACTTTCCGGGCCAGTACTTACGGACCCGATTACAAACCTCGTGTCTCGCGGGCTACAGTGACGGAGTCCAACTCAGCACAACCATCCATGCGTAGCTGGAGTGGAAAACACTGAAGGCCCCGCGGTAGCGAGGCCCTCAGCGATGGAGACGGTGGCCTCAGCCTGTGGGCCGGTCACCGCTGGTGCGGACGCCGGTCCGGGTCATCAGGGGCTGAGAGCCTGCGCGATGTCCAGTAGCAGCTGGAAAAGCGCAACGTACAGGGTCAGCAACTCCACCCGGTCCGGTGGTTCGTCCCCGAGCATCCTCATCTCCCATAGGTTGGCCGGGGGCCTTGTGCTCCCGGACACGTGTCCCGGGAGCGCGGGGAGCGAAGGACGTCGGATAGTCCGCCAGGCGTCACTCTAACCCCCCACAGACCCCCCTCAGACCATCAACGGCGCACCGGACGAACGTCCCTGAACGGCCGTCACCTAAACGGGTGAACCTATCCCCGTGAGGGCACTTTCAGATCAACTCAGCGTTCCGCCACCGCGACCGGGGCAACGTCCACACGATCCGCCCGTACCCTGATCGATAGGCGCGGGGCCTGACGTGGACGGAGACCACTGTGGGCCTGATTGGGCGAACCCGCGAGGTCGTCATCCATGCCTGGAGCTGGCTGAACTACAAGCCGGTCTACAGCGGCGACGCCGCGGGCATGCCGAACCGCCGCGCCTTCCCCGAAGCGCACGCCATGTGGGTGCCCGCCGAGGACGAACGCCGCCTCGCCGCCTACAAGCTGCTCGCCGCCTACGACCAGAACCAGGCCTCCGAGGTCGCCGCCGTCGGCGGAGACCACCACGCCCGGGACCGCCGCGAATTCGGTGACCCGTCGATGCTCATCGACACCGTCATGGCGCACGTCCTGGGCCGCGAGCAGACCATCACCGTGCCCGGCGCCGAGCACGAAGGCGACGACGACGCGGATGCCGAAGCGGCGATGGCCGCCCGCGTGCAGGAATTCCTGCGCGACTGGGCCGAGGCCGAGCAGCTGCCGATGCGCCTCCAGCAGGCCGAACGCAAGGCCGTCTCGTTGGGGGACGGCGTGTACCGGCTGGCCTGGGACCGCGGCAAGAACCGGCCCACCGTCCGCGTCCACGACCCCGGCTTCTACTTCCCCGTCATCGGCGAGGACGCCGACGGCGGCGACTACCCCACCCGCGTGCACTTCGCGTGGGAGCTGCCCGAAGACCCGAAGCGCGGCCTGAAAGCCAGGATCCGGCGCATCACCTACGAGCTGGACTGGATCCGGCCCGCCACCGGCTCCGGAGTCGACCAGGCCGGCCGTGCCGTGCGAGCCCCGCTCCCCGGCGTCCTGCCCGACGAAGCAGCCGAGGGGGAGGAGCCCCCGCCGCCTTTGACCCGCGGCGACTTCCTCAACCCCGACAGCGGCGCCATCTCCCGCCAGTACGCCTGGAACGACGAACCCAGCTACGTCACCTGCTACCTCACCGACGCCACCTGGAACCTAGGCGACATCAAGGGCCCCTGCGACGTCGACTCCCTGCCCCTGGACGTGGCGACGTTCGCGACTCGCGGCGACGGCGAGGTACTCGACCACCTGGACCTCTTGATTGACTTCGTGCCGGTCGTGCACCTCCCCAACACGGTGCCGCCAGCCGAGGAGCACTGGGGCCAGTCGTCGCTCGCCAAGGTCCTCCAGACCCTCGACGAGCTCGCCGGCACCGACACCGACTCCTCCCGGGCCTCCGCCACCACCGGCTCCCCGATGGTCGGCATCTGGGGCAAGGCCGCCACCGGCAGCAACGCGCAGGAAGTCGCCCCCGGCATGGTGTGGACGCTGGGGGAGGGCGGCGGCATGGTCGCCGTCGACACCTCCAAGGCTCTCGCCGAGCTCCGCAACCACACCCACGACCTCCAGGACCGCACCGCGAACGTCGCCCGCCTCCCCGCGGTCGCCCTCGGCACCATGGACCCGTCTAAGGTCCCGTCCGGCTACGCCCTCCAGCTGTCCCTCGGCCCGCTCGACGCGCTCGTCTCCTCCATGCGCCTGGCCCGCGACCACAAGTACGCCCTGCTCCTCAAGTTCGTACAGCGCCTGTACCTCGCCGGACAGCACCCCGACTGGGTCGGCATACAGCCGCAGCCCGCCAAGCTCACGTTCGGCGCCTACACTCCCACCGACAAGGCGGCCGTTCTCGAGCAGGTCAGCACCGGCGTCGGCGCGGGAGTCCTCTCCCTGGAGACCGCGATCCGCATGCTGATGGACGCGGGCTTCCCGATCGAAGACGCCGCGCAGGAGATCGAACGCATCCAGTCCCGCTCGTTCGACCAGGCCAAGGCCCTCGCGGACGCCACCGGCGACAGCGGCGCCGTCGGCGACTACCTCGGCCTGGACCTCAACCCCGACCCGACACCGCCCACCGTCGTCCTCCCAGCAACCCCCGCCGACCAGGCCGCCCCTGACGCGCAAGCAGCCACCGACCCGAACACCACCACCGATGTGACCAGCGGAAACGCTAAGCAGGGGCAGAGCAGGGGGAATGCCCCGTGACGAATGCGCCTACTCTGATCACAGGCGCGGGGCCTGACGACTCTCCTGTGGGAGGACTTGCCCTCATGCGCCGCCCCGCGCTGCACCACCCGCACCCGGCCACCACCGGCTGGTCGCACCCCTACGCCCCGAACCCCGCCATCTGCTACGCCGACGGCGGCGACGACCCCGCGCCCACACCGCCCGCCGCAGCCGAGGCCCCGAAGCCTGCCCCGCCCGCCGGGAAGATCTTCACCCAAGACGAGGTCGCAGCCCTCGCCGCCAAGGAGAAGTCCCAGGGAGAGCGGGCCGGCGCCCGCAAGGCCCTCGAGGACTTCGCCGCCGCCAACGGCTTCAAGAACGCCGACGACGCCAAGGCCTTCATCGAAGCCGCACGTCAGGCCCAGCAGGATGCCCTCTCCGAGGAGGAGAAGCGCCGAGCCGAGCTGGAGCGACGCGAGCAGGAACTCGCCACCCGCGAGTCCGCCGCCATCGCCCGGGAACGCAACGCCAACCGCCGCGCGGTCCTCGCCGGGCTCGGCGCGACCGGCGACGACCTCGACGACGCCGCAGCCCTACTGCGTGTAGAGGACGACGCGGACGACACCGCGGTCCAGGAAGCAGCAGCCAAGCTGAAGGAACGCCGTCCGGAGCTGTTCGGCGTCCGGCCCGCGCCTGCACCATCCAGCCTCCCACCCGCCCCCGGCGGCGCACCCGCCGGAGGACCGCCGGCCCGGCCCGCGTCCACCGGCAAGCCCGGCGACCGCGGCCGCGAGATGGCCCGCATCCGCGGCCACCTCAAGAACACCGCCTAACCACACACTTCCCGGTCACGGCCGGGCGAACGGGACCACGCCCTCTCCTCGTGGACGCGCACCACCCGGTGCCGCAGCAGCACCGTCACCGCACGAGGAGAGAGCAGTCGTGAACGACTTCCAGCCGCTCTCCTACTCGGACAGTGTCACCGCCGACCGGCCGTGGCTCGCGTCCCTGGTAGGAGTCCAGGACACCAACACCATCACCCTCGACCTGACCAAGTTCAGCTCGGGCACCCACTACACCGCCTCCACCAGCCCGTTCCTTCAGGGCCGCAATGTCATGAAGTCCGGTATCCCGCTCGGCAAGGTCACGGCCAGCGGGCTGTACGCCCCGTACTCGGGGCCGACGTCCGAGACGCAGACCGTCACCATCAGCGGCTCGCCCACGGGCGGAACCTTCACGCTGGCGTTCTCAGGGCAGACCACCTCCGCCATCGCCTACAACGCCACCGCGGCGACCGTGCAGGCCGCGCTGGAGGCCCTGTCGAACATCGCCCCGGGCGACGTGACTGTCACCGGTAACGCGGGCGGCCCCTACACGGTGGTCTTCGCGGGCGCGTACCTGTCCGACGACGTCTCCCAGATGACCGCCTCGGGCTCGTTCACCGGCGGTTCCTCCCCGGCCGTCGCCGTCACCACCAACACCGCTGGCGGCGCCGCATCCGCCTCCGACGGCACCCAGAACCTCGCCGGGTTCCTCGTCGACCACATCTTCTTCAACCCCGGCAGCACCAAGGCCGCGGGCGCCCTGCTGTGGCGCGGCGAGATCTTCGCGGCCAAGCTCCCCGTCCCCATGGACCCGACGAACATCGCGTCCACCGCCCCCGGCGTCAACATCCACTACCGGTAAAGAAGGAGGAGTCCGATGGAAGCCCTTGAGCTCCTTCTTCAGGACACCAGCGCCACCGACCTGACCGTTTTCGCGCGTCAGCTCGACACGCCCGCCAAGTACCGACTGACCCGAGAGGTCCTGCCGCCGCGCACGATCCAGGGCATCCGCTTCAAGGCCGAGTCCATGAAGCGCCGCGTCAACGCCGCGAAGTTCCGCGCCTACGACGCGCCGACCGCCATGGCGCAGCGCCAGGCCGAGCGAGTCGTCAACGAGGGCATGCTCCCCGCCCTCGGCCAGACCCTCGCCGTCTCCGAAATGGACCAGATCCTCCTCGACGTCGGATCCGGGCAGGACACCGCCCGCTACATCGACCTGCTCTACAGCGACGTCGAGCGGCACGTCGAATCGATCCAGACCGCGCAGGAACTCGCCGCCGGCCAGCTGCTGGCCAACGGAACCGTGAACCTGCCCGGCATCGGCCTGGACATCAACTGGAACGTGCCGTCGGCGAACATGCCGACCGCGGCCGTCAAGTGGGACCAGCCCTCCGCGACCCCGCTCGCCGACGAGCGCGCGTGGATCGACTACCTCGTCAACTCCGGTGCACCCACGCCGAAGATGGTCCTGACCTCGCGCCGCGCGCGCAGCATCCTTGCCTCCAACGCCGAGTACCGAGCAGCGTTCTACGGGTCGTACTCGACCGAGACGACTCCCACAGCGACGCTTGCGCCGAACGACGTGGACACCGTACGCGCCCGCTACGGCCTGCCTCCGATCGTGGAGTACGACGTCCAGGTCTGGGACGACGACGTCTACAAGCGCGTCATCCCCGACACCAAGTGGATCCTCGTCCCAGACGTGTCCCCGGCAGAGTGGGCCGAGACCCAGTGGGGCCGCACCCGTGAAGCCGCACAGTTCACCAGCGGCACCAACCCCGCCCTGACCCGCGAAGAAGCCCCCGGCATCGTCGTGGTCACCCACGTAGACGACAACCCGGTGCAGATCTACACCCGCGGCGCGGCCGTCGGCATGCCCGTCCTGTACGTGCCCGACATCCACATCTCCGCAACGGTGCTCTGATCGCCATGGCCAAGCTCGCGAAGACGGTGTTCGTCACCGACCCGGAACGCGCAGGCGTCAGTGTCCGGCTGGACGCTGGCCAGGAAGTGCCCGAGCACCTCGAGTCCGCGGTCACCAACCCGGACGCGTGGGAGGACGGCAAGCTCCCCGCCGCCGCGGCAAAGGCGGCCGCGGAGGAGCAGCGCAAGCCCGAACCGTCGCCCGACGACGACGGGGACGACAAGCCGGCCGCCAAGAAGACGGCGGCCAACCGACCGGCTCGGGGCCGGAAGTCAGCCGCCGACGAGGGCGAAGGCAGCTGACACACGGGTGCGGGCCCCGGCAGGGGCGCTCAGGGCCCGCACCCACACCCCACCCTTCCCAACCCGCACCACCTGGAGGCCGCAGTGGACGTAGCCATCCGCGACTGGCTACTCGACCAGCTCGGCAAAGACACCGACATCGCCGACCTGGAAGCCCGCTACGCCCGCCTCGGCAAAGCCCGCGCCGTCGCACTCACCGTCCTCCAGCAACGCTGGAACGACCTCGTCGCCCAGCCGACCGTCATCGGCGTGAGCTCCGTCGTCAACCTCAACACCACTGCGAACCTCGCCGCCCTGGAACGCAAAATGGCCGCCCTCCAGGCCGACGGCGCGCCGCCCGCCCCCGACGAGCCCGCCGACACCAACACCAGCAGCGACGACAGGTTCGGGATCATCCGGCTCGTAGAGCGGCGCCGCCGATGACCACACCCATCCAAGACCAGCGCACCCGCAACGGCCGCGAAGAGCTCACCGCCCTCATCGCCGCCGGCGCAGCCCAGCTCACCACCGCCTGGTCCATCCTCCACACCAGCCAGCGCGTCCTCCTCGCCCGCCTCGCCCAGATCCAAGGCGGCCACACGGTGGGCGCCACCCAGCAGATCCGCACCGCGCTGGTCGAGTTCAACGCCGACGTGGGGGAGTTCGACCGCCGCGCCCGAGCCTTCGTCGAACGCTGGGCCGCACAGGACCTGCCGGTCGCCTACCGCGACGGCGCCGTCCGCGCCCTCGAGCGCACCGAAGCCAACCGTGACCTGTTCACCTGGACCGCGACCCATCAGGCCGCCATCACCGGAATCACCGCGCCGTTCTGGGGCGACCTGATCCGCCGCATCACCGAAGCCGTCCGCCGCGCGCAGGCCTTCGCCCGCGCCGCGCAGGACGCCGCCCGCAGCATCCTCGGCATCCAGACAGATCGGCTCCTCGAGGAGCACCCACTCGACACGGTCATCTACGCCAACCAGGCCCGCCACCCCGTCCGCTCCTGGGCCGCAGCAGCCCTGTCCTGGCAGGGCGTCGTCACCGCCAACCACGGCGCGATCAACACCGCCCGCGACGAGCTCGGCGCCGAGTGGATGCAGGTCCGGGACGGCCCGGAGTGCGGATGGACGAGCCACCCGGACACCGATCACGCCGACGGCACCCTCCGCTCCCTCGACGAATGCGCCACCTACCCCAGCGCTCACCACGGCTGCATCCGGGAGTTCTACCCCCGCCCCGACCTCACCGGCCGCCCCGACATCGCAGACGGAGACCCTGCATGAGCGCGATGCATGTCCTCCCGATCAACGACCTGATCGAGCATGAAGACACAGGCACCTCCTGCGTGTGCGGCCCCACCGAACGCCCCGTAAAGGCCGACGACGGATCCATCAACTGGGTCGTCGTGCACAACTCCCTAGACGGGCGAGAGATGGAGGAGGGGCAAGATGCCCACTGAGCCCACCGCGCATGGGGTCCGGATCGACGCGCAGCCCGGCAGCGTCAGCATCCGCCTCGACGGCACCGAGATCGGGCCCGACGTCATCGGCTACACCCTCCAGCACGACGTACACAGCACCCTCCCACAGATGCTCGTGCACACCCGGCAGCCCGCCGGCGTCACCTTCGAGGGCCTGGCGCACGTCATGGTCGCCGACACCACGCCGCCCGCCGAGGCGATCCGCGCGTTCCTGCGCACCGTCAACCCCGCCGAGCTAGAGCAGGCGGCCCTGGACAGCGACGACCTCGAGGACGAGCGCTACGCCCTCACCCGGGCGATGCTCGCCCAGCTCATGGACTGGGCCGAGGAGAGGGGAGGAGCCTGATGGCCAGCCTTGATGCCGCGCTGGCGGGCGCCGTCCGCTGGATCAACACCAATCTCCTGGTGGACACGATCCGCATCACGCTGCCCGCCACCGGCGGCCCGGTCTACAACCCTGACACCGGGCAGAACGAATACCCCGAGGGCGACGTGCTGTACGAGGGGCCGGGGGCGGTGCAGGGCGGTACCGCCCAGTCGGAGATCAGCGCCACGCCCGATGCCGGGCAGATGTGGGTGCAGGAGACAAAGTCCCGCTACCGGCTGATGACGCCGCTGTCCGCGCCGCTCGCCCCCAAGGACGCCATCGTCACCGTCGTCAGCGTCCACAACGTCGCAAACACGGCGCTCCTCGGCCGGTCCTGGATCACGCAGGACCCGGCCCGCGCCGCCACCACGGAGGTCGTCCGCATCACCCCACTCGACCAGAACCAGGCTCCGCGGGAGGCCGTATGACGCCCGACCAGCTGGCCGCCCGTCTTGAGGCGGCCGCGCTGCGCATCGGCCCCGCCATCGCACACGGCGTAGAACACGCCGCCGAGCTCGGCCGCGCCCAGATCAAAGGGCACGCCTCCGGCCGCCCAGGACCGAACGTCATCACCGGCTTCTACCGCAACAGCTGGCAGATCGAGAAGCGGCACCTTCCGCACGGCGCGCAGTGCACCATCGGCACCATGGAACCGTACGGCCGCCGCCTCGAATTCGGCTTCGTCGGCGCCGACAGCCTGGGCCGCGTATACAACCAGCCGCCGTTCCCACACGTCCAGCCGTCCCTGCCCGCGATGACCGCGGCGCTGCACTTCGGGATGATGTCCGCCGTCGCGGAGGCCCTGCGGTGATCGAACGCCGGACCGTCACCAACGCCCTCGCCGCCCTCCTCGGCACGGCCACCAGCCTGCCCGTCGGCCGCGGCGTCCTGCCGGCCAGCCCCGCCAACGCCACCGCCTACTACGTCCTCACCCCCCTGGACTCCACCCTGTCCGGCGCCCCCTTCGCCGACATGAACGAGGACCTGTCCCTCGTCGTCCAGGTCACCAGCGTCTCCGCCCCAGACAGGACGCGCCCCGGGTCCGTCGGCACCCTCGAGCAAGCCGAAGGCCTCGCCGACAAAGCCCGCGCCGCGTTTCTAGCCCGCAACCCCTCGACCGGCCAGTGGACGAACCGCCTCGCCGTCGCCGGCGCCGCGTGCATGTGCCGGGAACTGGAGGTCGAGGTCGGGGCAATGAATGATCCCACCGATGGCATCATCAGCTATGTGCAGCGGTTTCGTTTCGACCTGACCGCCGCCTGACCCACGGTCAGGCACTTCACCGCACCGCGGCGGCCCCTTTCGCGGACGCGCCACCCAGTGGCCGAACACCCACACATCACGTGAAGGGGCCACGACCGGCCCCGGGACAAGGGGCCCACCTCATGGCCAGGTTTTCCCGCAAGGGCGTAACGAAGATCCTGTTCGCCGAAACCATCACCTCCACCAGCTACATCCCCACCCGCGCCGAGATCACCGGCGCCACCAAGCTGACCAAGGCCATCGCCGCTGTCGACGGGTTCTCCCTGGAAAACCAGGAGATCGAAACCCCCGACATGGAGTCCACCTTCGACTCCAAGATCCCCGGCTCCGACCAGGCCGCCGACTCGTCGCTGACGTTCTACGAGGACGACACCGACAGCGACCTCGAAGAAGCCCTGGCAAAGGGCACCGTCGGCTTCATCATCATCCTCCGCAAGGGCGACGTCCCCGCCAGCATGTCCATGGACGTCTACCCGGTGCGTGTCGCCTCCCGCAGCTCGGAAATCACCGCCGACAACGAGGCCGCCAAGTGGACGGCGAAGTTCAGCATCACCGACACCCCGGTACAGGGCGCAGCCGTCCCGGCCGCCACCTGACCCACCCAGCCCCCGGCCGGCGCCCTCCGCTTTTGGGAAGGGGCGCCGCGGTGCCGGCCGGGCCCCTTCCCACTGGAGAACACCATGACCACCACCCTGCCCCAGCCCCCGGCCGACGCCGTCGCCAAGGACGCCCACTGGGCCACCACCCTGGAGCGCCTGCGCAACCGGCAGCGCCCCACCGCCACGCTCACCATCTGCGACGACCAGGCCGCCAAGACCGCCCTCGGTCTCGCGCAGTACGAGCAGCGCAACGCCAAGCGCCTCGCCGAGGACGACACCTCGCCCGAAGCGAAGAAGGCCGTCAAGACGGCCGACGCTGCGGTCGCCAAGGCGCAGGCCGCCGTCGACGAGGCCTCCATCGTCCTGACGTTTCGGGCACTGGAGCGCGCCGCCCTCGACGCGCTGAAGAAGGCCCACCCACCAACCGAGGAGCAGGCCGAGGACGGCTTCGAAATCAACGCCAACACCCTCGGCCCCGCCCTCGTCGCGGCCTCCAACCTCGACGGCATGACCGAGGAGCAGGCCCGCGAATTCCTCGACACCTGGTCCGACGCCGAGGCCGGCGCCCTGTTCTCCACTGCCTGGAACGTGCAGTTGGAGTCGCGCCTGGACCTGGGAAAAGGCTGATCGCCGATGCGCGACTACGCGGCGAGCTCGAACTGTGCGACCGGTGGGGCATCCCGCACAGCCAGTTCCGCGGCATCGGCGACGGCACCTGGACATCCCGCGACCGCGCCAAGGCCCTCGCCTACCGCGACTACCAACGCTCGGTGTGCTCGCAGTGCGGCACCCGAGCAGAGGACTGGGACCAGGGCGGCGACGACGACACCGAGGACGCCTACGTCGCCATCACCCACCTGTGCATCGGCTGCCAGACCATCGCCGACAAACAGGACTCCCTCAAGACCGACGACTCCAGCAGCCACGGCAAGAAAGTCCTGCTCATCCCGGCTTCGGTGCACGCCGCGACCGAAGCGATGAAGCAGCTCCAAGCCAAGCAGCGCCGCAAGTTCGAAGACGACGAATAGAAGGGAGCGGGCCCGGTGGCGAACTGGAACCTGTCCGTTGACCTGCGGGGCAACGGCACGTCACTGGCCCGCGCCCTCCGCGAGTCCGCCACCCACGCCCGAACCCTCGACCAGTCCCTCACCCGCGCCCGCACCGGCGTCCGCGAACTCGACACCGCCGCACGGTCCGCCCGCGGCAACCTCCGCTCCCTCGGCCGCGAGGCCCGCAACGCGGCCCGCGACATCCAGCGCCTCGGCAACAACGCCCGCACCACCGCCCGCAACCTGGGCCGTTACGGCGACGCCGCCCGCACCGCACAGCGCAACATGGACCGTCTCGGCTCCAACAGCCGCAACGCGGCCCGCGACATCGCCCGCATGCGCAGCCAGCTCACCACCGCCGTCCGCGACCTCCAGCGCCTCACCGTCGCCGCCCGCACTGCCGCCACCCAAACCGACCGGGTCGGCTCCCGAGGCATCTCCTCCATGCGCCGCTTCGCCGGCGAGACCGGCCGCGCCCACGGCCAGCTCCGCAGCATGGCCGCGCTCCTGTCCGGCGGGGCGCTGGTCATGGGCCTGGCCGGGATGGTCAAAGAGGGCAACGAATACCAGCAGCAGATGAACGCGTTCGGCGCGGTGACCGGTGCCACGCAGATGCAGATGAAGCGGGCCGCCGCGACTGCCAACCAGCTCGGCAACGACCTGTCCCTGCCCGGTGCCACCGCCGGCGACGCCGCCGAGGCCATGGTCGAGCTCGCGAAGGCCGGCTTCCGCACCGATCAGGCCATCTCGGCGACCGGCGCATCCCTGCGTCTGGCGTCCGCAGCGCAGGTCAACGCCGCCGACAGCGCAAAATACCTCGGCGACATCATGGACCAGTTCGGCATGGGTGCCGACCAGGCCTCCCGCGCCGCCGACACCCTGGCCTCCACCGCCAACGCCGCGTCCGGTGACATCAAAGACATCTACTACGCGATGAAATACGCCGGGCCGGTCGCGCACGGGCTCGGCGTCAGCATCGAGGAGACCGCCTCCGCGGTCGGCATGCTCGGCAAGGCGGGCATCCTCGGTCAGACCGCCGGTACGACGCTCCGCGGCATGATGGCCAACTTGGCTGCGCCCACCCCGCAGATGATCGAAGGCCTCAAGGCCATGGGTATCGAGGCGTGGGACGCCTCCGGGCAGTTCAAGGGCCTGCGTTACGTCATCGACGGCCTGTCCAAGGCCCAGCACAAGATGACGCAGCAGGATTTCGCGGCCGCCGTCAAGAAGTCCATGGGCAAGCCCGCGATGTCCGGCGCGATCGCCATGGCCCACCAGGGCGTCGACAGCTTCGATAACCTCATGGCCGCCGTAAAGGGCACCGGATCGGCCGCCGACATCGCCGCCGCCAAGGGCAAGGGTCTCGCCGGCGCCATGCTCGGCCTCAAAACCCAGGCACGCCAGACCGGACTCGCCATCTACCAGGGCATGGCCCCCGGGATGGAGTGGATGACCCGCGGCATCACCAAGGGACTGTCCGCCGCCACCCCGAAGATCGAAAAGTTCTTCCAGTACCTCAACAGCGCCGCCACGCTCTTCGGCCCGGAGGTCGGCGCCGCCCTGTCCAGCAAGTTCTCCGCCATCGGCAAGAGCGTGTCCGGAATGGTCGGCCCCCTCAAGGACTTCGGTGAGCACGCCCTCGCCCAGGTCCTGCACGTTCTTCTGTCCATCGGCGACACCGCCGGTCAAGTGTTCGACAACGTCGTTTCCTTCATCCAGCCCGTCGTGAGCGGCTTCTCCTCCCTCGCCCACGGATCGTCCGGCCTGGGCTCCGCTATCGACATCGCCACCATGGCTCTCGACGCGATCCTCTCCGTACTGGGCTGGCTCTCCGGAGTCCTCGGGCCCATCGGCCACCTCGTTGGTGGCATCGTCTCGGCCTTCGGTTCCCTCCCCGGACCAGTACAGGCAGCCGTCGCCGCAATGTTCCTCTTCCGCCGCGTCCAGGGCCCCCTGTCCAACATCGCCAACACCGTCCGCGGCCGTGTCACCGGAGCCTTCCAGTCCCTGTCACAGCAGATGGCCTACCAGCGAACCCTGGCTGGTGCAGCCGGCCAGTCCCTCTCCCGCTACGGTGCGGCATTCGCTGTCCTCCAAGACCGGGTGCCGATCATCGGCCGGATGGCTGGCAGCTTCCGGACCGCGGCCGCCGCCGGATCCGGGTTCACCGGCACACTCCGCGGCGTCGCTGCCGCAGCAGGTACCGGCTTGCGCGGAGCAATGTCCGGCCTCACCGCCGCTATGGGCGGCCCCTGGGGCGTAGCCATCGCCGGCGCAACCGTCGCCCTGGGCTTCCTCGCCAGCGCACAGCAGAAAGCAGCCCAGGCCGCCGCAGAGCACGACCAGCGGATCGCGAACCTCTCCCAGGCCCTGCGCGAGTCCAAGGGCGCCGTCGACGACAACGTCCGCGCCGTCGCCGCCCAGCAGATCCAGGACATGAAGGTCGGCGGCGGCCGCCAAAAACTCGTCGACGTGATGCGCCGCTCCGGCGTCACGCTGAAAGACCTGACCAGCTCCTACCTGGGCGAAGGCAAAAGCCTCGGCAGTCTCCAAAAGCAGCTGGAAGCGGTCGCCGAGGCCCACACCAAGGTCACCGTCAGCTCCGGCGGTGGCGTGGCAACCGACATCGACCCCGTAGGTAAGTCCGCGAAGGACGCGGCCGAAGCCCTCTCCGGCATGAAGGGAGAGATGAAGGACTCGG
Organism: Streptomyces sp. 2114.4; assembly: GCF_900187385.1. NCBI lineage: Bacteria > Bacillati > Actinomycetota > Actinomycetes > Kitasatosporales > Streptomycetaceae > Streptomyces > Streptomyces sp. 2114.4. The sequence goes on along the minus strand of NZ_FYEY01000002.1, from coordinate 7,447 downwards.
TGCAGTCCGCGAAGGAGCTCGCCGCAGCACAGAAGGGCTCAGGCGAGGGAGTCTCGGCCTACCAGCAGCTGAAGGACAGCGTCGCGGCCCTCGCCGACAAGACCGGGGACGCCGACTCCCGCACCCGCGCCCTGCGCGCGAGCCTCGACCTGCTCTCCGGCGGCAGCATCAGCCTCCAGGCAGCCCAAGCCCGCGTCAACGAGGCCATCACCCAGGCCAACGAGGCGATGGCCACCGGCGTCAAGAAGTCCGACGGCTGGGGCAAGGCACTCGTCAAGACCAACGGCACGATCGACACCACCACGAAGAACGGCCAGGGCCTCTTCAACACCCTCAACAACATTGCCAGCGGCAGCGCTGACGCCGCGATTGCTGCCTACGACTTCGCGGAGTCCCAGGGCAAAGGGCTCCCGGAAAAGCTCAAGGCCTCCCAGGCAGAGATGCAAAAGGCCCGCGATGCGGCCATCAAGCTGGGTGAGGGCTACGGCCTGTCGACGAAGCAGGCGCAAGGCGTTGCCGACGCCATGGGCCTCATCCCCGGCCAAGTCAGCATCCTGCTCCAGACGAAGGGCGTCGACTCCACCCTCGCCGAGCTCCTCGCCGTCCAGGCCGAGTTCGCAAAGGTCCCCAAGTCGAAGACCGTCAAGGTCGACACCCTCTCCGACGACGCGAAGAAGAAGCTCGAGGAACTCGGCTACACCGTCAAGCTGATCCCCGGCACCCGCGAATACAAGGTCACCGCCAAGACCGGGCAGGCCAAAGCCGACCTCGCGAACCTGCTCAAGCAGATGCAGGCCGTGCCGGGCGGCAAAAACATCAGCATGAGCGCCAAGACCGCTGGAGCGCTCCGCGATCTGCAAAACCTCAAGGCTGCAGTCGAGAAGCAGCACGGCAAGACCATCACCATGAACGTCCCCACCGCCGAGGGCCGCCGACAGCTGGAACTCCTCGGCTTCAAAATCCAGTCGACGAACGGGAAAACCGTGGTCGTCAGCGTGCCGACGGGGACGCCCAGGTCTCAAGTCGCAGCAATCCAATCCGCGATCAACAGCGTCCACGGAAGCTCGGCGACCATCAGCGTCTACAAGAAGACGTTCATCGACACCATCGTCCGCAAGTCCAACCCGGGCCCCTACGCCTCCGGGTACCAGGCCGACGGCTCCGTCCAGGTCAGCCGCTTCGCCGGCGGCGGCATGCGGCGTGAGAACCACGTCGCACAGATCGCCCGCGCTGGCGAATGGCGAGTGTGGGCGGAGGACGAAACTCAGGGCGAGAGCTACATCCCTTTGGCCAGGTCGAAGCGCCCACGGTCTCGGAAGATAGCCGAGGAGACCGTGCGCCGACTCGGCGGCAAGGGCATCGCCTGGAACGCCGCGGGAAGCGTCACCCAGTTCGCGGACGGCGGCGGCCTCGACTTCACCTACTCCGGCACCGGAGCCGGAGCCCAGCGATACACCCTGTCCGGGCTCATCAGCGCCTCGAACGACAAGAAAGGCAACTTCAACCTCTCCATCTTCAACAGCAAACTGCGAGCCTCGAACAACTCCCTCGACGCCTGGCGCAAGGACCTCGCCACCGTCGCATCCCGCGCCGGCCAGGACGTAGCCGACGCCCTCGCCGAGATGGGCGACGAAGGCATCGCCCTCACGAAGAACATGGCCCACGGCTCGTCGAAGTACTTGAAAGACATGGCATCCCAGCTGCGGAATTTGGCCGCCTCCGCCAGGGCCTCCCTGGGCGAGTACACCTCCCAGCTGAACGCCGCCGTCAAGGACCAGGCCACCTTCCAGGCGAACCTCACCAAGCTCGCCGCCGGCGGCTACGGGGCTCTCGCTACGCGTCTCGCCTCGCAGAACGACCAGGACGCTGAAGCCCTGGCGGCCGCCGCGGTCAAGGACAAGGGAAAGGCGTCCTCGGCGAACAGGGCCGCTACCGCGGCAAACAATGCGCTCTCCTCCGAGCAGATCGCGCAGCTCGTGCAGATCATCGCCGCGGTCAAGACCAGCAAGACCGGCATCCACGACGTCGCCGCAGCCACGGGCCTGGGCGAGGACGACATCGTTACTGTCGCCACCAAGGCCAGTGCCCAGATCAAGAGCAGCCTCGGCTCCCGCTCGACGAAATTCCTCGTCGACCTGGCCCGCGCGCAGAAGGGCTTGAGCTACGCCAACGGCGGCATCCGCCCCGGTATCTACGGCACCCGCACCGGCGCCGTCACGTTCGCCGAACCCTCCACCGGCGGCGAGGCGTACATCCCCCTCGGCGCCAACAAGCGCGCCTCCGCCACCGCGGTCCTCGGCGACGTCGCCCACCGCTTCGGCGTCGGCCTCACCGACGCCAACGCCGGCCGCATCGTCGTCATCAGCCAGGAAGGCCCCACCACTGTGAACGTCCCGGTGACCAAGACCAACGCCTCCGCCTACGACATCGGCCACCAGGTCGGCCGTCAGATGCGGCGCGCCAAGCGGGGAGGGGTGGCAGCCCGTGCCGGACATTGACCTGGAAGAAGGACAGTGGGACCTCGGCGGAATCCTCATGGGCACCGGCACGCCGGTCCGGTTCAAAGAGATCACCGGCCTGGGCTGGCCGGGTACACGCGACAGCGACGTCGACCAGCCGTCCGCCGACGGCGCGTTCCCGGGCCCGGACTACTACACGGCCCGCACCATCGAGTTCGACGCCAATATCCGCGTCCCCGGGAACGGCCCGGCCTGTGAGGCGATCCTCGCGCAGATGCAGGCAGCCGCCGACGACCCCACGATCCGGCTCGTCGGCGGCGCCACCATGCCGCTGCGCGTCCGCCGGCCAGGCAGCGACACCCGCCGCGTCAACGGCCGCCTGCGCCGCCTCGCCCCGGAAATGGCCACAGCCATCCACGGCTTCATCCCCGTCGACATGGCCTTCGAGGCCACCGACCCGACCTGGTACGGGGACGCCGAGCAAACGGTCGACATCCCCTTGGGGTGGATGACTGGCGGCGGCTTCACCGCACCCGTCTTCGCGCCGATCTTCGTCACCTCCGCCACCGAGGCAGCGGTACGCCCCGGGTGGGTCACCAACGCGGGCACCCGCAGCACCTGGCCTGTGCTGCGCATCCAGGGGCCGTGCAGCAACGTCACCATTACGCACGTCGCATCCGGCCGCACGCTGACGCTGCCGACGCTGACGCTGACCGCGGAGCAGTGGGTGGAGCTCGATACCCGTCCCGGCCGTCTGTCGGTGGTGCGGGAGAACGGCGGCAACGCCGAGACGTACCTGTCCCCGGCATCGCGCCTCGATCAGTTCTCGCTACCGCCTGGCCAGTCCGAGATGCGGTGGACGGCTGTCGACCCGACCAACTCAGCCCGCCTCAGCGTCACCTGGCGCGACGCCTACACCGCCCTCTAGGAGCACCAATGGCCCTGTTCCAAGCGCCGATCATGACCGATGGCGCGTACCACTCAGCACAGCAGTTCCGCATGCTCGTGCGAGACCTGGCCCGCGGCTCCGAGGGCATCACCGAAGGCGACGACCTGAAGGTCACCGCCCTGTCCACGCCCGGCAGCCAGGTGCAGATATCTGACGGATCCGGCATCATCCGCGGCCGCGACAACACCTTCCAGGGCTCCTACGCAGTGTGCAACGTCGGCACCGAGACGATGGACATCGCCCCGACGGGCGGGAGCCCACGCTCCGACATGATCGTGTTGCGTGTCGAAGACCCCGAATACGGCGGCAGCAGTCTCGACCCACTCGTCGATCAGATCGAGTACTTCCAGGTCATCTCCAACGTCACCAGCACCGCCACCGTCATCCCGGATGCGCGTACGGCGATCCCGCTGGCCCGCATCGACATACCGGCCTCCACGTCGATCATCACCAACGCGATGATCACGGACCTGCGGAGCATCGCCAACCCTCGCCGCGACCGGCAGATGCAGCTCCAGTCCCCGGGCTCCCTGTCCACCGAAATCTCCGGGAGCAGCGGCACCTACTCGTACTTCAGCACCGCCGCGGGCTGGAACTTCGCCATCCCCACCTGGGCAGCCCGCGTCAAAATCAAGATCGACGTGGGCCAGATCCGCTACAGCACCGGCACCATCTTCGGACAGCTCCGCGCCACCTTCGGAGCATCCCTCACCGTCCAGCAGGTCATCCTCGACGACAACCAGGGCACCGGCGTCCGCCGCGCCACCGTCGTCCTCGGCGACAACCTCCTCATCCCCGACACCTACCGCGGCACCAGCCAGCTCCTGCGCCTCCAGGTCGCCGGATTCTCCGGCAACGCCGGCAAGTTCTCCGTCGACTCCAGCACCACGATCATTGCGGACGTCGAATTCTTCGAGGCGCCGTACTGATGGCCGACTACCGGGTGCTGACCCAGCACGCCCTCACCGGTCAGTGGCTGTCCAAGGCCCTGCCCATGACCGGCCTGGAGTACGGATCCGAGCTGAACGGCCCTGGCTCCCTGTCCGGCACGCTCTCCCCGCACCTCCTGGCGTCCAACACCACCCTCACCGACCCCGGCACCACGCTGATCTACGTGGAGCGGGACGGGCTGCTGCGCTGGGGCGGCCTGGTCTGGGACGCCCGACCCCAAGGCTCCGAGTACGCCATCGAAGCCGCCGGCTGGTCCTCCTACCTCCAGCACCGCCACGACCTGGACGGCAACCTCGGCGGCCGCGGCCCCTACGCCTACGCCGACCCCTGCACAGTCATCCGCGACATTTGGGCGTACGCCCAGTCGATCGCCGACGGGAACCTCGGCGTGACGGTGGACGCGACGACCAGCACCGCGAAGGTCGGCACCACCACCGAACCCCTCAAATTCAACTGGTGGGAGTCACCAGTCCTTGGCGACGCCATCGACAACCTCGTCTCCGGCGACGCCACCCCCGACTACGCCTGCGACGTCGCCTGGAACACCGGCCGCACCGCGCCCGTGCGCCGCGTCCGCCTCGGCTGGCCACGACTCGGCGCCCGCCGCACCGACATCAGCTTCGCGACCGGCGTCAACATCATCGAAGACCCCGAAGTACCGCAGGCCGGCGACGAGTACGCGCAGGTCGTCGTCGCCGCCGGCGCCGGAGATGGATCCGCGAAGAAGCGATCCATCAGCGCCGTCCGCAACGGCCGCCTGCGCCTTGAAGCGATCCTCGACCTGCCCGACGTCAACGGCACCGACCTCCTCGCCAGGCGCGCCGCCGCCGAATCGAAGTGGCGCCAGACCCTCGGCTCGGTCGCAGAGATCACCGTCCGCAACCACCCCGCGGCCCCCATCGGCTCCTGGCAGGTCGGCGATGACGTCCCCGTCCGCGTCAACAACCCCTGGACCAGCTTCGTGGGCTGGTGCCGCATCACCGGCTGGACCGTGAAACCCACCGCACAGGGCGGCGAGCAGGCCACCCTGCAGCTCAAGCCCGCAGAGTCGTACGTCTACGGAGGCGTCTGATGGACATCGGAGCCCAGCTCGCCCGGCTAGAGGCCCGGCTCACGAAGGTCGAACGATCTTCACGTCTGTCGTCCGCATCCCTGGACGGGACCTCGCTCGTCGCGCGAGACGATACGGGAGGCCTGCGCGCCATCGTCGGCCAGCAGGCTGATGGCACGTCCGGCATACAGGTCGTCAACGGACCGCCCCCGCCCGCACCGTCCGCACCGATCGCGGTGTCCGTCCTGGGCGGGGTCACCGTTTCGTGGGACGGGCAGTTCGTCGACGGCGCGGTGATCCCGCTGGACTGGGCCCGGATCGAGGTCCACGCCTCCACCAGCCCCGGTTTCACGCCGACTGCGGCGACGCTACAGTCCACGATCGAGACGGCGCAGGGCGCCACCGTCGTCGTAGTGACGGACGACCCGGTGTACGTACAACTGCTAGCCCGCAACACGTCCGGCGCCGCCTCAACCCCCTCGGCCGAAGTGGGCCCGTTCGGACCGACGCCCGTGGTCGCCTCCGACGTCCTCGACGGCATCATCACCACCGTCAAGCTCGCCGACGACGCAGTGACCGCGGCCAAGGTCGCCGCAGGAGCGATCGGCACCACAGAGATCACCGATAACGCCGTCACCACACAGAAGATCGTGGCCGGGGCGATCCTCGCCGGTCAGATAGCCGCCGGGGCCGTCCTCACCGACAAGCTTGCCGCGGAAGCCGTCACCGCCGCCAAAATCGCCTCCCTGGCGATCACCACCGACAAGCTCGACGCCAACGCGGTCACCACAGCCAAGCTGTCCGCCGGATCGGTGGACGCGACCGCCCTGAAAGCGGACGCCATCACCGGCAAGACGATCACCGGGGGCACCATCACCGGCACGGACATCATCGGCGCCACCGTCACCGGCGGCGTCCTCCAGACCAACACCTCCGGCTCCCGCGTCGTCGTCACCCCCACCCCGCCCGCAGGCATGGTCACCAGGCCGACGGTTCTCCTCTACTCCGGAGTCACCGGCGAAATCTTCCCAGCAGCCCTCAACTCCGGGCCGAACGTCACCAACTCGGCACAACCCACGACCGTCATCGGCGCGCCCGTCGTAGCCCAAGACAGCAGCGGCAACTACTCCCAAACCTTCCTGTCCCTCAGCTCACCCAAGGCCGGCTCGTACTCGGGAAACTTCACCTGCGCCACGGGCGCCCCCACCGCGACCAGCGAAATCGGGTACGCAGGGATCAGCGCTACCACCGCCACGACAACCAGCGGGGCCTCCAGCTGCAACATCTACGCCAAGGACGGCAACATCACCGGCAAGCACTCCTCGGTCTACATCACCGGCGACTACGTCAACATCACCGCCAACGGCGCCGATCACACGTTCACTTCGTCCGGGATCCAGGTCACCGGCAGCGTCATGGCCCAGAACACCCCGTACCTGGTCAGCAAGCCCATCAACACCGACCGCATCAGCACCACGACCCGCACTGCGGACCCGCACCTGACGGTGTCCCTCCTCGCGAACGCGACGTACATCGTCGAGTTCCACCTGTACACCGGCGGTTCGTCGTTCGCGTTGACGGTGACGGAGTGGCTGGTGCCCAGTGGCGCTACCGGCCTGAAGGGCGCTATGGGCCCGGCCTCGTCGGCTACAGAGACGACCGCGGGCAACAACAACGCCGACGGCATCGCCATGCGATCGGGCAGTCACGGGTTCAGTACGACCGTCACATACGGCCGCCGCAACGTGAACACCAACCTGGTTTACGCGATCGAGACCGGCACGGTCACCACCACCAGCGCCGGAACGCTCGCCCTCGGATGGGCCCAGTCAACCTCCAGCACCACCTTCAACCGCATGGGCCTCGGCTCATGGATGCGAGCCGTCCGCATCGCCTGACACATCAGGGGCAATGCCGGGGCTGATCGCCCGTACTCTCATCTGTAGGCGACCCTCCGCCGCACCCCGAGGGACTGACCGCGCCCGTGGCGCCCAGTCAGACACCACATCAGCTCAGGCGCGGGGAGTGCAGGAGCTC